>JAHDPS010000045.1 GCA_018434225.1 Bacillota bacterium | reverse complement strand
CGGTATTTTGGTGTGAACCTTTACAAAACTTTATCAAGAATTTCTTCGATTGTCCGGCAAATGTCTTCATAAGAAATATCATCAGCGTAAGTAAAATCCCGCTGGTAACGCTGCCAGAAATCCATAAGCCGAGAACTGTTTTTAATTTCATCCATAACAGTTTTGCGCCGGGATAATACATCCAAACTATATCTTTTTGCTGCTGTCTGCTCCAAAGCTTTCTTTAGAATTACCGAATTGCACTCATTGCCACGGAGCTTTTGGAGTATGTAAATGTCATAAAAATCTCTCGGACGGGTGTTGGCTTCGTTTCTGGATAGGATAGTCTCCAGTTTTTCAGCCATTATGGTTTCAAGATTGTATGCCAAGACTGAGATGGAACGCTCATCAAACATAAGCTGAAACGAATATTCAATTTCTCTTGGCGTTATCTTGTCCCCTGTGGTGACGTCAACTGTCAAAGGCACTTTCAGGGGAAGGTAATCGGCGGTTAATCCGACACGGATGCCTGGATAATCATCGCCTTCCCGGATATCTGTCGTACGCAGAATCGAAAACTTCACATCATCGGCGACTTCAATTTCGCAGATATTATTAAAGACTTCGGTTATGGATTCATGGGTGAGAGCCATTCCTTTTATGGTGGCGTCCATATCCATTGTCGCTCTTGTATCAAGTCCAACGATAGCGGCAATGAGAAAACCACCTTTCAGAATGATATTATTTCTATATTTGGACAATGAAATTCGTTCAAGCAGCCGCTCCATCATATAGTTCTGCATGACGATTTGAGCGGATATATTCATTTCTGCAGCCTGCTTTTTGATGAGCTCTTTCAATTGCATTGGGTTATTTGTAATCATAGTAACACATCCATATAAGTCAGAATCTTTACCTTGACCCGTAGTTGCTCGGCATATCCAATTAGCTTGAATATATCCTTGCGCTTGGATGTTGCATAAGCCTTCATGGCTTGACTGATAATCTGAATATCGGATTTGTTTTTTATAATATCGCAAAGGGTACGCTCAATATCATATGCTTTCAGCGTGTTTCCGGCAGGGGAAGCAATGTTTGTAAGACCTAACTCATAAAGCTTTGGCAGAACAGTTTTTACTGTAATGTTTTGCTTTTTTGCATTGCCTGTATTATATCCGTGCGGAAATGTCATGGTATATCGGTGCGGTGTTCGGTCGGCCATCCCGTGGAGATACAAAGCCGTTTCATGCGAAAAGATACCTTTCGAGAGGCGATGCTGCAAAATAAACATCTCATCCTCCCAAACCTCCGGAAGAGCATAAATGCCACGGTCAACTCTTACAACTGCTCCTGCATCAGTCATCTCAGAAAGACATCGCCTTGGAATTCCATAATCAGAAACCTGTTCAGCAGTAACAAAGCCGTTATTCTCTGAAAGCATTTGGTTTATGATTTGCCTATAGTCCGTCATGACATCACCCCCTCAAAATTAAGTCTGTACTTTCATGCTACAAATTATACATTATTGTAGCATGAAAGTACAGAAAGATTTTCAACATATAATATGCTAACATCATGCTCACAAATATGTGAGAACCTTCTTCTGAACCAATGGCCTTTCCAAAAACTCGAGGGTCGCGCCGATCACTCTTCGAGAAACTGGACAGGCCGGCATTGAGACCACTCCCCACCCAGCGCTACGAGTGCGCCCAGTGGAAGAAGGCGCGGGTCAATCTCGATTACCACGTCGAGGTTGACCGGAACTACTACAGCATCCACCACATTTGCGTCCACACAAGGAATTGAGGTGCGACTTAACGTCGGCACAATCGAGGTGCTGTACCATGGGCGGCGGATTGCTAGCCACCGGCGGCTCTATGGGAAAGGGCATTTCGCCACCCAGGTCGCTTAAATACCCAAGGCGCACCAGAAGCACCTGGGCAGGATTCCCTCGCGCTTGATTGAGGAAGCGAAGGTAATCGGCCCTGAGACGGCCTAGTTGGTCAAGATACCGGTCCTGTCTGGGATACTCTTTCTTGCCAGACGATATCCAGAGGAACGCATGGAGGCCGCAGCCAAGAGGGCGCTCCGATCCGGGGTTCGCTCGTGTCGGTGTCTCCAATCCATTCTCGACCATGGACTGGACCGCATCCCCCTGGAGTTGCGGCCTCAGATGCCCTCAATATTCCCACGCCAATGTGCGTGGACCCCAGTACTTTAGCAGGGGGGAGCAAGTGCATGTTAACACAGGAAACCCTGGAGAAACTAGGGTCCATGCGCTTGGGCACAATAGCAGAGGCTTTTCTTGCCCTGAGTCAGGACCCAAACTGCAGAGATCTGTCATTTGAAGAGCGATTCGGTCTCGTAGTTGACAGGGAGTGGACTACCCGCAGGGACCGGAGGCTCGCCGGTTTACTCAAAGAGGCACACTTGCGCCTCTCCGCCCCCGGAAGACATCGATTACGGTGCTCCGCGGGGTTTGAGCCTGGTGAATGGCGCCTGGCTTCGGGATGGTCGTAATCTGCTTCTGACAGGGCCCACCGGAATCGGCAAGACCTTCATCGCCTGCGCTCTAGGCAACGCCGCCTGCCGCCAGGGCTTCTGTGCTCTGTATTACCGCATGCACGGCTCCTGCAGGGTCTGGAGATGGCGAAGGGCGATGGTTCCCTCGCAAACCTCTTGCATGCCTTGGCCCGAGTGGATCTTCTGATCCTGGATGACTGGGGACTCGTGGCGCCCACGCCGGTCGAGGCCCGGGCCTGCTCGAGGTTGTCAACGAGCGAAGCATGCAGCGCTCCACCATGGTGTCCAGCCAGTTGCCACAGGAGAACTGGCATACAACCCAGGGCGACCCCACCGTCGCCGACGCGATCCTGGATCGCCTGATGCACAACAGCATATAATCTCAACCTGAAAGGGGGGTCGATGCGGAAGGTGATCACCGAAAGCGCGTCAAACAAATCTGAGTAATCTTACTGAAAAACCCGGCGTCGCTTTGCTCCGGGGGAGTGTTGGATTTGCGCTGGAACGAGTGATCGTTTTCAACCGGAATGGGTGTTCGATTTCCTCCGGAATGATCGATTTGACCGGAATACGCAGTTTAAGCGCTTTGCCTATTTTGCTCTGATATGTTGGGGGGGTGTGTTACATGCTAAAAAAAAAGGCCTTTGTTTTTGATACAAATTTCATTATTGAGAACCTTAATCTGAAAGAAGTCGTTGCAAACCTTAGCGAAGAATTCACGGTATATTTAACACAAGTTTCGATTAATGAGCGGATATCACAAAAATACCTTGAACTAAAAAACAAATATGATAAGCTGCTGACATCAATTGATACATATAAGGGCATAGCAAACATTCGCATAATCACTCCCCTTGATAAAAAATTTGAGGCAGAAAAGGAAATAACACAAAAAAGATATATTGATTTATTCGGTAAAAATATAATTCCTTTTGCCGTAGATAAAGCCACCTTCTCAAAAATTTTAGATAGGGTCTATAAAAAGATACCGCCATTTTTATCTGCTGACGGTGCCAGCGATAAAGGATTTAAAGACTCTTTAATTTGGATTTCTCTACTAGATTATTTCCAAACAAATGCCGGTGAAGATGACGTGATGTTTGTTACAAGCGACAATGGCTTTAGAAAAAACACCGATGAGCTCTGTAAAGAGTTTAAAGAATATACGGGAAAAAACTTAACTATAAAGGATAATAGTTATTACAAATCTTTACTTGAAGCCCAAAAGCCTGAGACAGTTCTGATAAAGAAGGATGCTTCTCTAACTGATGTGAACCATCTACGCGAAAAGATATTTAACATTGTTCATTCTTTGCGCGGCGTTGAAAGTCAGGATTATTGGGGTAACCCTGATTGGAACAGGACGTTTACCTTAAGTGAAAAAGTTGACCCCTCCTACATGGAATATGTGTTCACTCATCTGAAACAAGATATTAGAGATAACCTGTTTGAGTCAGCAATCCCTGCCGATAAGATTCTCGGATTGGATGATCGTGTGACAAATGGTGTTCCAATTCCCATGTCATCCCTGGAAGATGCCCTATCTTTGTATGAGGAGATTCGTCAGAAGTTGCCGGATTTTTTACCACAGTTCTACAGTGCTGCTGCAACGATCATAAATGGAAATTATGTTGAACCACAAGTAATTAGCGCAGAAGAAGATGAGTTGCCGTTTTGATTTATCAGTATAGATGCAAATTACAGCGACATGGGGCCAAATCGGCGATGTCGCTACGCAGTATTTGAAAACGGTGTGTCTAGCATGATTATAAGAAAATTTACACTAAACCGCCGACTATTTTGATGGTTTTGTCGGCGGTTTAGTGGTGATTCAAATGTACAAAAAAGAACTTGAAATAGCATTTGCAGACAACAACAGGGTTCAAGCCTCCGGTATGTCCTTTCAGGTTCATCTGAGGTTGTTCTGCCAAGAAGAGCGGCCGTCCCGATTGTCCCCGTCCTTATAGGGCACGGGGATATACTGTACCGACGGCCTCCTTTGTGGGGGCTGCGGGTATAGCTCCATGAGCATGTATACCTCTAGCGGCAGGCCAAGCCGTACCGGGAGGCCCAGATGCTCCAACTGCCTGTGCGTCAGCGGATAGTCGTGGGTCCACCTGCCCTCCGTCAGCGCAGCCGCGATCACTTGCGCCTTACCCTCATCCATTCGGTCGCTCAGGATACTGAACACAGTGTCCCGCACCTGAGCGATGGCCTTCTCCGCCACGTCGGCCAGGATCACCGTCTCGTCGTCGATGTCCGCCGGCTTCTTGTCCCTGAGCACTCTGAGGATGGATGAGGCGGGATACGATCCGATCTGTGGGTCGACCGGCCCCAGGACCGCGTTCTCGTCCATCAGTATCTCGTCCGCGGCGAGCGCGAGCATAGTACCTCCCGACATGGCGTAGTGTGGGACGAACACGGTCACTTTCCCGCGGTGCCTCCTGATGGCCAGGGCGATCTGCTCCGCGGCCAGCACCAGGCCGCCCGGGGTATGGAGGATGAGGTCGATCGGGAGATCGGGCGGCGTGAGCCTTATCGCGCGAAGCACCTGCTCGGAATCCTCGATGTTTATGTACCTGGCGATCGGGATCCCCAGAAAACTGACGGCCTCCTGCCTGTGGATGAGAGTGATGACCCGCGATCGCCTCGACTTCTCGAGCGAGCGGAGAAGGCTGTTGCGGTGGCGCTCCGTCCTTTGCTGTTTGATCAGGGGCATGATGAAGCTCGACGCTATCAGCAGGAACCACATCACGCTGAACAGGTAGTTGGCCACGAAATCACCTCCATCAGGGCGTTACGTCCCCTCTCTATCCCGCCCGGCCCCCCGCTCGTCCTCGGGGGCGGAGTCGAATCCGAAGTACAGGGACAGCCGCAGGGCTTCCGCGGGCCGCAGCGAGAACCGGGGCGCTGCGCCGCGCACAATGCGCGAGACCCAGTACCACGCGCTCACAGCTCCCAGGACCGCCAGGCCGGCCAGGAGTCCCTCTCGCTGCCCGGGGATGAACCACAGCGAAATAGTCACCGCGCCGATGAATACGGCTGCCAGCATCGATGCGTAGGGATACCCGGGGGCCTTGAACCGGAGGCGCTCGGGCTCAGTCGCTTCCACGACGGACCGGAACCGCAAGTGGCTAAGGACTATGACGATCCAGGAGAAGAAGAAGCCGAACGCCGAGACGCCCGCTATGAACAGGAACGCGCCGTGGGGGGAAAGGTAGTACGCCGCGACCCCGAGGTACAGGGATGCCGTACTGGCCAGCACGGCGGGGCTTGGGACGCCGGTGCGGGCGTCGACCAGTGAGAACCTCACGGGCGCCATCCCCTGCAGCGAGAGGGAGTGCAGCATCCTCGAGCTCGTATACAGGCCGCTGTTCATAGATGATAATGCCGCGGTTATGACGACGACGTTCATGAGCGTGGCCGACCCGCGAAGGCCCATTAGGCTGAAAACGCGCACGAACGGGCTGCCCGTCAGCCCGGCCTCAGTCCACGGTATCACCCCTACGAGCACTGCTACCGATCCCACGTAGAGGATCAGGGTTCGAAGGAGGACCCCTCTCATCGCCAGCGGGATGTTCCGCTCGGGGTCCCTCGTCTCAGCGGCCGCAATCCCGATCACTTCGGTGCCGCCGTACGCGAGCATGACCATCACCATAGCGAGGAACGCCCCTTGAGGGCCGTTCGGGAAGAGCCCGCCGCGCCCCAGGTAGTTGGACAGGCCGATTCGCGGCACCCCGAATCGCGCGCCCAGCCCTACTATCGCGGCGATTCCCACGAGGATGAAACCGACTATCGCCAGCACCTTCACCATGGAGAACCAGAACTCGAACTCTCCGAACGACCTGACGGACATGAGATTCGTCACCGTCATGAGGGTCGCGAAAAGGGCTCCGAATACCCAGTTGGGCGCGCCCGGGAACCAGTATTCCATGTAGACGGTCGCCGCCACTATCTCGGCGGCCATTATCCCTATCCACGATAGCCAGTACACCCAGCCCGTGACGAAACCGAAGAACGGGCCCAGGTATTGCGAGGCGTAGACGCGGAACGATCCGGGCACGGGGTAAGCCACCGACATTTCGGCGAGGGCCAGCATGACAATCATCATGACGGCGCCCCCGATGAGGTAAGAAATCACGACGCCGGGACCCCCCAGGCGGACGGTTTCACCGCTGCCCAGAAACATTCCGACGCCGATCACCCCACCGATGGATATCATCGACAGGTGCCTGGAACCAAGGCCGCGCTTGAGGCTGTTCTTCACATCGCTCAGTATGACGCCCTTGAACCCAGGACATGCAGGCAGCCTTCGGAACGGTATCCGAAAGCACTATCTGAAAAGGTCCGGATGGATCCTTTTGGCGAGGTCCTCGAGGCCCTCGATTATCCGGGGCCCGGGGCGCGAGACGAGATCGTCGACGAGTAGGTGAACCCTACCTTCCTTCACCGCCTTGATACCGGCCCACCTATTCCCCCTGGACTTTCCCAGGTCGTTGTGATACGTGTACACAATGACGTCCGGGTTTTTGGCGATCAGGGCTTCCAGGCTGTACTCGGGATACAGGGTTTTCGCATCACCCGCTACGTTTATGCCTCCGGCCTGCCTGATGAGGTCGTCCATTATGGTTCCGGGCCCGGACGTCATCAGGGGTTCGTTCCACATCTCGTGGAAAACCTTCGGCCGCGATGATTCGGGGATGGATCCCACCTTGGCCCGGATCGCGGCGACCCTGGATTCCATCCCCGAGGCCAGGGTCTCTGCGGCCTTGTCCTCGCCGATAGCCCTGCCGATGAGGCGAATCGCCTGCACTGTGTCGGCAACGCTCTGCGAATTCGTCAAAAACACGGGGAAACCCATGCTTTCCAGGCGATCCGCCAGCTCCGGGTGTATGAAGTCGCCCACGACGAGGTGCGGCTTGAGGCTTGCGATCACCTCGATACTTGGATTCGAGTAGTCACCGACCTTATCTTTCTGGAGTGCCTCGGCGGGGTAATTGCAGAACTTCGTGACGCCGACGACCCTATCGCCGGCTCCCAGCGCGAATAATATCTCCGTTCCCGCGGGTATCAAAGAGACTATCCGCCCGGGTTTTGCAACGAGCCGGACCTCTCTCTTCATGCCGTCCACAACGGTCAAGGGGAAACCCGGCGACTTGTCGGCCTGGGATGCGTCCTGAGTTGGCTGCGCCGTGGACGAGGACTGCGTTGACTGCGCCGTTGGAGCCGCTTGCTTTCCCCGGGTGCAACCGCTCAGCCCACCGGCCGCAAGCACGGCGAACAGCGCGAGGATTGACGTGAAACGAAGCAATGAGGACCTCATTGAGACGACCCCCTCGTGTCCAAGATACGTGCCCATTGTATCCCACTGTGAAGCGCCGGCATAGCCCCCGGAAGGAGTGCCATCGCGGGCATAGAACATGTCTCAGGCGGAAACTGCGATAGTGGACAGGAGGGGCGTGAGTGAACCTTACCGAAGTTCGGGAGCGGGCCGGGAAGCGCCTGGAGGGCGTCTGCCGCGTCTGTCGCGTCTGCGACGGGCTGTCGTGCAGGGGAGAGGTGCCCGGTTTTGGCGGAGTGGGAACAGGGACTTCTTTTGTCAACAACGTCTCGGCGCTCGCGGCCGTCAAGTTCAACTTGAAGGTGTTGCACGATGCTGGCGAACCGGACACCGCGCTGAGGTTGTTCGGGGTCGATCTCAAGTACCCGGTGCTTGGTGCGCCGGTGGCGGGCGTCAGGGTCAACCGGATAGCGAGTGTCACCGAGAGGGAACTGGCCGAGGCGATGATATGCGGACCGGCCATGGCGGGGACTCTTGGCACCGGCGGGGATGGCGGAGATCCCGAGGTATTCGATCGCGCGCTCGAGATGATCTCCCGCCGCCCCGGGGGCCGGGGCGGGATAGTGATGATCAAACCGCGAGAGCAGGCGGTCATCCTGGAGAAGATTAGGCGGGCGGAGAGAGCGGGTGCGGACGCGGTGGGGGTGGATGTGGACTCGGCTGCGTTTGTCAATATGACCCTCATGGGCCAGAAGGTCGAACCCAAGTCCCCCGCCAAGATAGCGGAGCTGGTCGCCGCGACGAGCCTCCCGTTCGTGATCAAAGGTATCATGACCGTCGATGAGGCTGAGGCCGCGGCGGGGACGGGCGCCGCGGCGATTGTGGTGTCGAACCACGGGGGAAGGGTCGTCGACCATACCCCGGGGACGGTGGAGGTGCTGCCCGCCATAGCCCGGGCCGTTAAGGGCAAGGTCGCGGTGCTGGTCGACGGCGGCGTGAGGTCCGGCGGCGACGTGCTGAAGATGCTCGCCCTCGGGGCGGACGCGGTACTGGTTGGCAGGCCGCTGGCTATCGCGGCCGCGGGCGGCGGGGTCGACGGCGTGAAGTCCTGGATGGAACAAGCGGGCCTGCAATTGAGGCAGGCGATGATCATGACTGGATGCAAGAACCTGTCGGCGGTTAACGAAGGTATCCTGTGGAGGCCATGAAGGAGGAAGGACCGCAAGATGAGACCGCAGCCCTTTCAGGTGGAGCGCTGG
>JAHDPS010000003.1 GCA_018434225.1 Bacillota bacterium | reverse complement strand
CTTCATCATCTCCGGGTCACCGCCGATTCCGATCGACCCGGGTCGTTCACCCTCGAAGTGGATCGCGCAATTGTAGCCCGCCTTGAGGAGCGGATTCCCCGCCTCATCTTCCAAAGTGACCTCGGCTTCGTCGATTTCTCCCGCGACAATCCTGGTGGCGAACACGTGTGAATCACCGATCCTGGAGCGAACGGTCGCGCCGATGATTGTTCCCGTATGATCGCATACGATGACCGGGTGCCCCGTCGCGTCGGTGACCATGTCCACTATCCGGGCAGCCAGCTCTGAGTCGAGCGTCGTCGCCGTTTCCCTCATTCGAGTTACCCCCCTACGCCGCGGGCCTGGCAATGTCCCGCGTACTCGCGTGTCAAGTTTCAACAAAGTTTGGAAAAGTCCTCCAATCAACGACGCGACCCGCCTCTACGAGACGGAAGGAAGTATCCTGTATGGAGCGGAATACCCTATCAAATCACAAAGAAATGCGGCGTGCCGGCAAGGGTTGTAGCGAAAGGGGGAGCATGATGGAGATTCGCACTGTTTTCGTAGTTGGATCCGGCCAGATGGGTTCGGGAATTGCCCAGGTTGCCGCGCAATCGGGCTTCCAGGTTCTCCTGAACGACGTGTCTCCGCAATTGATCGACAGGGGCATGAAAGCTATTGAGAAGAACTTGGCCAGGGGCGTGGAAAAGGGTAGGATAGTCCCGGAAGTCAAGGACGCGACGCTTGGGAGAATCGGTGCCGCTCTCGACATAGAGTCCGCTGGCGGAGCGAACCTGGTCATCGAGGCGATTGTCGAGAACCTTGAGACCAAGAGGGATCTGTTCAGCCGCCTGGACGGTATTTGCGGCCCCTCAACTGTGCTTGCGAGCAACACCTCCTCCATATCCATTACTGAACTCGCGGCCGTCACCGCGAGACCCGATAGATTCATCGGCATGCATTTCTTCAACCCCGTCCCAGCCATGAAATTGGTGGAGTTGATCAGGGGACTCGCCACGTCCGACGAGACATTCGAATCGGCCAAATCCACGGCGCTCAAGATGGAGAAAACCCCCGTCGAGGTGCGGGATTTTCCCGGGTTTGCCGGCAACAGGATGCTTGTGCCCATGATCAACGAGGCGTTCTACTGTCTCATGGAGGGAGTCGCTTCAGCGGAAGACCTTGATACAGTCATGAAACTCGGCATGAACCACCCTATGGGCCCGCTTACCCTGGCGGACCTCATCGGTCTCGACACTTGCCTTTCTATCATGGAGGTACTATACGAGGGATTCGGCGATCCGAAGTACCGCCCGTGCCCGCTGCTGAGGAAGATGGTCAAGGCGGGTTACCTGGGCAGAAAGTCCGGCAGGGGCGTCTTCAAGTACGGAGACTGACCCGACAACCGCCGGTCTGGAGGGACGAGAATGCAGTTGATAAAGCTCGAAAAGGAGAACGGCGTCTGCGTGCTCACGATCGACCGGCCGCAGGCGTTGAATGCCCTTAACAGGGAGGTCCTCGATGATCTATCGGCCGCGCTCGACCTGGTTGCGGGCGATCCTGACATCAACGCGCTGGTGATCACGGGGGCAGGGGATAGGGCGTTCGTCGCAGGCGCCGACATAGCGGTGATGCAGCCCATGTCGGTCAGCGAGGGGCGCGATTGGGCCCTCATGGGGCAGAGGGTATTCAGGAAGATAGAAGACCTCCCGCAACCCGTTATCGCGGCCGTCAATGGGTACGCCCTTGGCGGCGGGTGCGAACTGGCGATGGCGTGCGATTTCAGGATAGCCTCTGATAGGGCGAAACTGGGTCAGCCCGAGGTCACTCTCGGTATCACGACCGGATACGGGGGGTCTCAACGGTTGCCGAGGCTTATAGGTCCCGCGTGGGCGAAACAGATGATATTCACCGGGGACGTCATAGACGCGGCCACGGCGGAGAGGATCGGCCTCGTGAACATGGTCGTTCCCGCCGCCGAACTCATGGCAAGGACGAAGGAGATCGCGTCGAGGATAGCGTCGCGCGGCCGGATAGCCGTGCGCCTTGCAAAGTCGGCGATCAATAGGGCTATGGACAGCGATATCGCCACAGGATCCATGTACGAGGCGGAGGTCTTTGCCGAGTGCTTCGCCACCCTCGATCAGAAGGAGGGCATGAAGGCATTCCTGGAAAAAAGAAAACCCTCGTTCACTGGGCGGTAGCGAAACGAGACGGGGGCCCGCTGTTTTCGGATCAATAACCGGTCGTCGGTATAGCGCCGGTCTGTTCCATCGCGATCCTGGACCAGAACTGGATCTGCTGGAGTGCGCACGCGAGGAATCCGGGGGCCGGTCGCGGCGCCGGCCGGTACGGCGGGCACACCGGTGGATATGGGAAGCACGGCGGGCAAGCCGCCTGCCATACGGTCGCGTACCGCGGCTGATACATAAGAATCCCTCCGTGTGGGCACGAGGTTCATTCGCGCTCCCTCACAGTATATGAGGAACGGAGGTTTGCTGTTAACAGAAGACTAGCGATTCAGATCCTCTCTACTGCCGGTGACCGCGTAGACTATCCATTCCCCGAGGTTGGTCGCGTGGTCGCCTATCCTCTCCAGGTGCGAAGCGACGAATAGCAGGTGGGTGGCCTGACTGATCGTCCTTGGGTCTTCCATCATGTAGACCAGCAGTTCGCGAAAAACCTGGTTGTATAGATGGTCGACCTCGTGGTCCTGCGCCGCCAGCTTGCGCGCGAGGGCCACGTCCCTCGATACGTACGCGGTGAGCGCGCTCCTCACCATGGATTTCGTGATCTCCGCCATGCGCGGTATGTCGATCAGGGGCTTTATCAACGGCTGATCGTGAATGCGTATTGTCACCTTTGCGATGTCCACCGCGTGGTCGGCCATGCGTTCCAGATCGGTCACTATTTTCATCGCGGTGCCGATTGTGCGAAGGTCCCTCGCGATGGGCTGCTGCAGGGCGAGCAGGGCGAGGCACTTGTTTTCGATCTCCATCTGGAGATCGTCCGCGACATCGTCCTCCTTCACTACTTTCTCCGCCAGGTTCGGATCCCTGTCGGCAAGGGATTTGACGGCGTCATGTATTGCCTGTTCCACAAGAGTGCCCATCCTGAGGATGTCATTTTGCAGACCCTCAAGTTCGGATTCGAATGTCGTCCGCGGCATCCGGCGATCCCTCCCCCTCTGATTTGCCCGATTGGCCCACAACCAACCCGGCCATCGTAAACAATTATTCTAACCCGAGATGTGGAACCCTTGCGGTGATGTGATAATTCGTCCGGCTCGACGGCTGAGCATCAAGACTGGTTCGGCTGAAAGGGCATGGGTATGGCCCTGTGAGACAAGGCGAGGGCCACCTCGTTCAGGTGGATCAGTCCAACCGCGAAGAATGCGACGACAATGAGATGCTCGTTCTTGCGCGCGATCGCGACCTTGCCGCCGGCGCTCAGGCCGAACGCCTTTTGAGCGACCTGCGATAGGGCTTCGCGGGCGGCACCGGCGACGGCGCCCTCATCCGTATGGGTCTCGCGGATGAGACCTTCTCTCTTCGCGGCTACGAGTGCCCGCTCGATCCCGGTCTTGACCAGCACGTCGAATTCCCCGCCGAGGTCGATGGCGGCCGCCCTTATCCCCTCGCCGCGGAGTTGCTCCTTTACCTCCGCCTCCTGCGCCCTATCCCTTGTGATAGCCATCCTGATTGCGGCTCTGGATATGTCGAGGGTCTCAAGCTCCTTCATCGATGTCACTGCCTTCCTTGAGGATGATCCAACCGGCGCGAGTCACGGATCATTCATCGCCGGATATTTCGCCCCCGCGGAACGCATCCCCTTTTCATTGGATGGCGCGCGGACCACGCAGTCATACTGTACGGGGGCCGGATCCATCCGGCGAAGGGATTTCCAATAACTGGTAGAATGAAGTATCAGGTGGGTGACGGAGGGATGACTCATGACGCTTGATGTAGGGCGCTTTGCCCGCCATCGCCGGGCTCTTGTGTTGATTCTCGCCTTGATGTGCCTGCTGATTCCGGTTCGCGGTTTCGGGTGCGGCGGATCGGGCAGATGCGTCGCCGCGCATTTCGGCTACCGTAGTCTGGCGCGGGGGGCCGCGGGGGAGGACGTGTGGTGCCTGCAGTCCGTCCTCGGCAGGCTGGGCTTGTTTCGCGGCGAGCCCACAGGATATTTCGGGACCAGGACCTCGACTTCGTTGCGCGCGTTCCAGTCCACGCGCGGCCTGGCGGGGACCGGAGTGGCGTCCGGGGAGACGATGGCTACTTTGCGACTGCTCGTCGCCATGCTGGAATGGGGCGAGCTGGGCTACGAGGTGAGAGAGGGAGACACGATCGACACCATCGCGGAGGCCTACGATATCCCCGCCACGGTGCTGACCGCACTGAACGGCCTCGGCGAAGACGTCGCCATAAAGCCCGGAGATAGGATCATCGTCCCGGTGCCCGAATTCACTATGCACGAGGTGTGCAGGGGAGAAACACTTGCCGGGATTGCCCGGGAGTATGGGGTGAGTTGGAGGGCCCTTGCGGGCTGGAATGGGATCAGGCGCCCGTACGTGATATATCCGGGCGAGATGCTCGTCATACCCGTGGAGTCGAGTGGGGACGGTGAGGTATCGACGGTTGACAAGCGGACCGGCCTGTACGAACATGAAAGCGAAGAACGCTCACGGACGCGAATAGCCTCTGTGGACAGCCTCCCGTCTTGAGATAGCGGCCTGTGGTTCAAGGGCGCCCTCTGACGCGCGGGGGCGCCCTCACCGTTCCCGCAAGTCAATCGCTATGCTGTGGAGTGGTCCGGTTGTCGAATGTCGATGATATGGTGAAGGAAGCCGTAAGGTCCGCCGCGAAAGACGGTCGCCTGTCCTGCAAGGAATCCCTGGAACTGGCGGCCGGGTTGGGGGTTTCGCCGGGCCTGGTGGGCCGGGCGGCCGATGCCCTTGGCGTAAAGATCACAGGCTGCCAGCTCGGTTGCTTTAAGAAGGAAATATAGGATCGGGATCGGGTCGTCATGGAGGGGGTATCCGTTTGCTCCAGGTGGTCCCCGTTAGTGAAGCATTGGAGCATCTTCGTGGGATGCTCTCGCGCGGTGTGAAATCCGGGCGCGCATCCACCATGTCGGCGCTGGGCCTCGTTCTCAGCGCGGACATCGTGGCCGGCGAGGATCTGCCGCCGTTCGCCAGATCGACTGTGGACGGGTACGCGGTCAGGGCGGCGGACACTTTTGGCGCGAGCGAGAGCATGCCCGCTATCCTTGACGTGTCGGGGGATGTCGCCATGGGTTCGCTCCCCGGCGCCCCCCTCTCCGGGGGCTGCGCGATGCGGATACCCACCGGGGGAGCGCTGCCCGAGGGCGCCGACGCCGCTGTGATGCTGGAATACTGCGAGGAACCCGGAGATGGTACCGTCGCCGTCGGAGGGGCCGTCGGTCCCGGTGAGAATGTTATCCGGCGCGGTGAGGATGTGGCCACGGGAGACGTGCTTCTGAAAGACGGCCACAGACTTCGGCCGCAGGACCTGGGCGCGCTGGAGGGTCTGGGCATTATATCAGTGCCGATATATGAAAAGCCCCGGGTGGCCGTCATCTCCACGGGGGACGAGGTTGTTCGCGCTTCCGAATGCCCGGGGCCGGGGCGGATCAGGGACATGAATGGCCCCGCCATACGAGCGTCGCTCGAACGGGACGGCCTCGTGCCCGAGTATCTAGGCGTGGTGCCGGATGAACGCGGCCGGATCGAAGATGCCATCGGGAGCGCGTTACAGTTCGACGCGGTGCTCGTGTCCGGTGGCAGCTCCGCGGGTCCTAGGGACATGGTTGCTTTAGTATTCGATTCGTTCGGGCGGCAGGGGGTCGTTGTCCACGGGCTGGCGCTGCGGCCGGGCAAGCCGACGATAATGGCCGTCATTGACGGCAAACTGGCTGTGGGCCTACCCGGGCATCCGTCGTCCGCCCTGGTCGCTTATGAGACCGCCGTTCGACCGCTCCTTCGCCATATCGCGGGGGAGATCGTTCCGGCGGGGATTCCCGTGAGAGCCAGGTGTTCGCGCAATATATCGTCCAGGCCCGGCAGGGAGGAGTTCGTGCGCTGCTCGCTCAGGAGGGATGGCGGCGAGATGTGGGCGGATCCCATTCTGGGTAAGTCCGGCCTCATCTCCACCATGATCAGGGCGCGGGCCTTTATTCACCTCCCACTTGACTCCGGGGGAGTCGGCAAGGGTTCGCTTGTGGACGTGTACCTATTCGATTGATGTTGCACTGGGGGTCTTGGATTGAGCGGCGATCCGGGTTCTAGAGAAGTGTATCTGAGCGCCGTGCCGTGGAACGAGGCTCTCGATCGCTGGATGGAGGCCATCGGATCCGATCTATTGCGTGAACCGAACGAGGAGGAGATCCCCGCCGAAGGTGCGGTGGGAAGGATCACCTCCGGCCCGGTATATGCCAGGCGTTCGTCCCCCCACTTCAACGCCGCGGCGATGGACGGTATCGCGACCCGTGCGGCTCTGACGGCAGGGGCATCGGAGACATCGCCAGTGCCGCTTCGGCTGGGGCAAGGTGGGGGACGTGACGCCGAGGCGGTCGAGGTGGATACCGGAGACCCCCTCCCCGAGGGCTGTGACTGCGTGATAATGGCCGAGGACGTGAACTACCTCGACGGCGGCAATCGCGGCAACGGCGGCGACGACGGCGCCTACGGGTCGCCCGCTCAAGGTTGCGCCGCCGAAGTAATAGAGCCGGCCGTTCCCTGGCAACACGTCAGGCAGATCGGGGAGGACATTGTCGCCACGGAGATGCTGTTCGCCGGCGGGCGTGTGCTGCGGCCGGAGGACGTTGGAGCCTTGCTCGCCTCGGGAAACGCCGTAGTCAAGGTAAGGAAGAGGCCGGTGGTAGCGATAATACCCACCGGCACTGAGATAGTACCGGCGGATAGTGAGTTGAAGACGGGCGATATCCCCGAGTTCAACTCAGCGGTGCTGCGAGGGCTGATCGAGCAATGGGGCGGTGAGGCGAAGGTGCTCCCCGTGTGTCCCGACGATCCGGGCGTCATCGCCGAGAGCGCGCTCCGCGCGGCCGCGCAGGCGGACGTCATGGTTCTCATAGCCGGGTCGTCTGCTGGACGCGAGGACTTCACCGCGCGGGTCGTCTCGGGCGCGGGCCGGGTTGTGGCGCACGGTGCCGCGATCAAGCCCGGTAAGCCCGTGGTATTGGGGATCGTCCAAGGTAAACCCGCCGTGGGTTTGCCCGGGTACCCCGTATCGTGCTATCTTACCGCTAATATGTTCTTGAGGCCGCTGATATACGGGATGCGTGGACTGCCGGTTCCCGCGCCCGCGCGCGTTAGGGCATCGCTGTCCAGGAGGGCCGTCTCCCAGCCGGGCGTCGACGAGTACGTCAGGGTGAAGATGGGCGACGTGGGCGGGAGGCTTGTGGCGACCCCCATCGCGAGGGGAGCGGGGCTGATCACGTCGCTGGTACGTGCGGACGGGATAATGTTGATACCCAGGTTCTCGGAGGGCTTCGAGGAATCCGCGGAGGTAGATGTGGACCTGCTCAGGCCCATCGAGGAAGTGCGGAATTCCGCCGTCATCATAGGTAGTCACGACGTAGCCCTCGACCTTCTCGGAGGGATGCTGTCGGCCCGCTATCCCGGCTGCTCGGTATCGTCGGCTCACACCGGCAGCATGGGCGGGCTGGTGGCGATCAGGAAGGGCGAGGCGCACGCGGCGGGGACGCATCTCCTCGACCCTGAAACCGGCGACTACAATGTGGCCTACATCAAGCGGGTCATGCCCGGCAGGGCTGTTCGCCTGGTGACGCTCGCCCATCGACAGCAGGGGTTCATCGTGCGCGCCGGTAACCCCGGGGGCATCCGGGGCTTCGCGGATCTGGCGCGCGGGGACGTGTCGTTCGTGAACAGGCAGCGCGGAGCAGGCACCAGGTTGCTGCTTGACTACCACCTGGGGCTGGAGGGGATAGACCCCGGGCGCGTGAACGGCTACACCAGGGAGGAGTTCACGCACATGGCGGTCGCCG
>JAHDPS010000361.1 GCA_018434225.1 Bacillota bacterium | reverse complement strand
CCCTCCTGATGAGTGATTGTCTCCCAATAGAAAAAGACGGATCGGCCGCGCCGGAGGTTCCGGAGGGACTTCTAGAGCGTGATGGGCTGATCGAGGTAGATCTCGTCAGTGTCCTCGTTGTAGCCGATCAATTCCGCGTAGCGACCCCAGTCCACGATGGTATGCAGGAGGTCCTCCGCCTCCCTGGAGTACATGCCCTTCAGGGCGCCGGACAGATACGCGGCCCGGGGAATCCTCGCGCTCCTCTTGGAACGGAGGATGCCGACGAGCTCCTTGAACAGGCCTATCTCCTCGATCTTGAGGCATATCATCCTCTTGCGTTCATTAATGTCGGAACGCAAGAAGCGGCGGCCGTCGTCTGTCAGCAGCCCGTCGCCATTCTCGATCCGTATGAACCCCAGGGTCTGGCCCGCCTCGATCACCGGGAGGATATCGTCCAGCTCCATCTGTAGGGCGGTTGCCGCGCGGTATATGTCGCATTGCCCCCCCAGATCGTCCAGGATCTCCAGAAAGCCGATCACCTTGCCCAGTGAAACCGCAGGCAAAGTCGCCTGTCCCATTTTAGCATCCTCCCAGTGATTGTGGTCGAAACTTCCAGGCCCCGCGCTCCTCATGTGAGGATGTGCGAGTACACCCCGTCAATGGCATTCTGGACGGATGAATCCTTGATGCTCCTCGGCCTGGCCAGGTCGATCTTCAGGTCCGCCGCGATAGTCGCCGGGCGCCTCGACAGAACGATTATCCTGTCGCTCATCAACACCGCCTCGTCTATGGAGTGGGTTACCATCACTACGCTAGTGACGGGTAGCGACTCGTCCGCCCACAGGCGCAGTACCTCCTCCCTGAGACCCTGGGCGGTCAGCGGATCCAGCGAGGAGAACGGCTCGTCCATGCATAGGAGTTCGGGCTCGACCGCCAGGGCCCTCGCCAGGCCGACCCGTTGTTTCATCCCTCCGGAGAGCTCTCTCGGGTATGCCTCCTCGAATCCATCCAGCCCCACTTTGTCTATGTATTTGTCGGCGATTCCCCGTCTCCGGGCGGGGGGCACGCCCCTCGCTTCGAGGGCGATCTCGACATTCCCTATGACGGTTAACCAGGGGAACAGCGCAAACGACTGGAATACAAGGGCTATCCTACCCGCCGTCGCGGCCTCGCGCACGGGGCGACCCCGGTAGAGCACCGAACCGGACGTGGGTTCGTCCAGCCCGACGATTATCCTCAGCAGGGTACTCTTGCCAGATCCCGACGCACCGACGATCGAGACGAACTGCTCTTCCTCTATTGCGGTGGACACGTTCCCGAGGACGTCAATACTCCTGTCGCCCTCCACGAACGTTCGCGATATCCCTGTCAACTCCAGCAGGGCCACTTACTCACTCCCAATACTCGGAGCGGGCCGGTGGCCCATCCATTCTAATACTCAAGATCTTATACTCCAGCTCTAATATTCCAGCCTGTAGTGCCTCGCGGCGTGTTCGTACAACGGCCTCCAGAACAGCCTGTTCGACGCGACCACGGTCGCGACCATGGCGACGAGGCTGAGCCAGATCATCTTGAAATCCCCCGTCGAGTACGTAGCCCTGTCCAGCAGCGCCCCGATGCCGAACACCTCGAACGTCCTGCCCGCGTACACCAGGTACTCCGAGACGATTAGCGCGTTCCAGCCCCCGCCCCACGCGGTGATACTGCCCGTTATGAACGACGGGATCAGCGCGGGGATCAGCACCCTGGATGCATATAGCCATCCCCTGATCCCGTAAGCCCTCGCCACCGAGATCAGATCGGACGGTATCGCCCGCACGGCGCCGACGAGGTTGAATAGGAGGTACCATTGCATCCCCGTGATCGCGAGGAGCACCGAGGCCGCCTCCATGCTCCCCGTGCGCCTGACGATGAGCAGGACTATGAACGGGAACAGCGCAGTGGCTGGAACGCCGGCGGCCACCTGGAACGCCGGCATGAGCCTGGCGTATACTCGCTCGTTCCTGCCGATGTAGATCGCCGCCGGCAGCGTCCACGCCAGCGACAGGATGTACGCGGCGAACAGCCTCATCATGGATGCGAGCAGGGCCCCGGGTATGAGGCGGGCCTCGGTCGGCCAGGGCGGCGCCAGCCCGAACCAGGACGCGCGGCTCCCCCACGCGACCAGTACGATGCCCACGACCGCCACAGCCCACTGGAGGGTGTTCCGCGAACGGCGCGCGCTCCGGCCGCCCGCTGCTCCGGTGTCGGCGACCGCCGCGACCGCATCAGCCGCGGCGACGACGCGAGAGAGCACCGCGCCGGTCAGCCGCGCGACCACCCTCACGACCCTATTGAAAGGATATCTTCTCCAGCCGCGGAATCCGCGCGCCGGCGGGCGGCCGGTCGGCGTTCCCCCGCCATATTCGTACCTGTACCTCTCGGCCACGGCGCCCAGGGGCCTCCACACGACGTAGTCCAGCGACCATATGACGAACACGAGCATCGCGAGGCCGGCGAGGAGGAGCGCCAAGTCCCCCGCTTCGGCGGCCCGAATGAGATAACTTCCCAGCCCGGGCAGAGTGACGCTCACGGGGCCGAGGGCTATAATCTCGCACGCTATCAGGAAGTACCATCCGCCCGCCCACGAAAGCATGCTGTTGTAGACGAGCTTGGTCACACAAGCCGGAAAGATGAGCGCCCTGTATCGAAGTACCCTGTTCAACCTGTAGGCCCTGGACACCATGAGAAGATCGTCAGGTATCGTGGTTAGCGACTCGTATACTCCGAATGTCATGTTCCAGACCTGGCTCGTGAAGATGAGGAAAATGGAAGCGGCCTCCACTCCTATGCGGGAACCGTTGAACGCGCGCACGAAGAAGTAGACCGCCGCGGGGAAAAAACCCAACACAGGAATCGATTGAAGAACGTCGAGAATGGGCAAGAGCACCTTCCCGAATCCGGGGTTCATGGCCGCCGCATACCCATACCCCATCGAGAACGCCAGCGCGAACGCATAGGCGACCAGCATCCTGAGGAACGAGAACAGCGCGTACATCGGGAGCGGCCTGACGGACACCGGCAATTGCAGGCCCGCCCCCCTTAACGGGTGGAACGTCGAATAGACGAGCGCGATCAACAGGGCGGCGGCCGGCAGCCAGGAAACGGACTTGTTGTCGCTATCTCGAGGCATTATCCTCGTGATACTCCCTCAGGACGGTCGAACACCTCGCGCAGACATCCGGGTGCGCCTCGTCGTGACCGACACTATCCGAATAGGTCCAGCACCTCGCGCACTTCTTTCCCGAAGCACGGCCCACCAGAACCGCCGGGCCGTTATCGAGTCTAGCCGCTGTATCGGGGATATTATCCCCGGGATGGTGCGTCGTCACTTCCGAGACGATGAATATGGCGGGCAGATCCTTGTCATACCGCTTGAGGAGCGCCGCCGTCTCTTCGTCATTGGGGAATAGTTCCACGCGCGCCTCCAGCGACGACCCGATGTCTTTTCTCGCCCTGCTCAGTTCCAGCGCCTTGGATACCTTCTCCCTGACGGCCAGCAATCTTTCCCAAACCTCTTCAAGCGCGTCGTCCAGGAATTGGGGATCCACCTCCGGCCACTCGACCAGGTTGACACTTGACGGGTCCCCATCCATCTTGGGCAACAGTCCCCACGCTTCTTCCGCGGTGTGAGTGAGGACCGGCATCATCATCTTGATGAGCGCCCTCGCCGTCTCGTATAGTACGGTCTGCGCCGCCCTTCTCGCCGGGTCTCCGGCGCCGCACGTGTACATCCTGTCCTTCAGGACATCCAGGTAAAACGCGCTCATGTCGAGCACGCAGAAGTTGTGTATGTCGCGGTAGACAAGGTGGTAGTCATAATCTCTGTAGTAGCCCCGAACTCGTCCGATGAGATTATGCAGCCTGTGCATAGCCCATCGATCGATTTCGAGCATCGCGTTCTTACCGACGGGATCCCTCGCGGGATCGAAGTCGTACAAGTTACCCAGCAGGTATCTTATGGTATTTCGGATCTTCTTGTAGACCTCCGCAATCTGGGCCAGTATCTCCTGAGAAACCCTGATATCCTGCTTGTAGTCGGACGACGCCACCCACAGCCTCAGTATATCGGCCCCGTACTGGTCGATCACCTTCGAGGGGGCGACGACGTTTCCGAGCGACTTGGACATCTTCCTTCCCTCGCCGTCGACGACGAAACCGCACGTCACGACCGACCTGTACGGCGCCTTACCCCTCGTGGCCACGGCCGTGAGCAGCGAAGACTGGAACCATCCCCTGTGCTGGTCGCTTCCCTCCAGGTAAACCTCACAAGGCCACTGAAGCTCCGGCCTCTTTTCGAGGACCGCGGCGTGCGTGGACCCGGAGTCGAACCACACGTCCATGATGTCCTTTTCCTTGACGAACCTGTTGCTCCCGCACTTGCATCTGGTGCCCGGCGGGAGGATCTCCAGGGCGTCTTTCCGATACCAGGCGTTCGATCCCTCGCGGGCGAACAGGTCGGACACCGCGTTTATGGTGGCTTCATTGATCAGGATCTCGCCGCAATCGGCGCAATAGAAAGCCGGTATAGGCACTCCCCACACGCGCTGTCTGGATATGCACCAATCCGCCCGCTCCCTGATCATGTTCGCCATTCTTTCCTCGCCCCAGGCGGGGATCCAATGCACGGACTCCACCGCTTCCAGGGCCTTGTCCCTGAACTTGTCGACGGAGGCGAACCACTGCTCGGTTGCCCTGAACAGAACCGATTTCTTGCATCTCCAGCAGTGCGGGTACTGATGATCCATGAACGCGAATTTCAGGAGGGCGCCCTTTTCCTCCAGTTCCCTGACGATGGCCTTGTTGGCATTCGAATAATCGAGCCCGGCGAACTTCCCTCCGAGCGCGGTGAATACTCCCTTGCCGTCGAGCGGCTGGAACACCTCGAGGCCATATTTCTTCCCCACCTCGAAGTCCTCGACGCCGTGGCCCGGGGCGGTATGCACGCAACCGGTCCCATCCTCCAGGGTTACGTGCTCCCCCAGAATGACCGGTACGATGCGCCCATCGACGAACGGGTGCCTCAGGGTCACCCCTTCGAGATCCGTCCCGCGGAACGATTTCAGAGCCTCGTACCCCGCCACCCCTATATCCTTCATCGCCCTGGCGGCGAGGCCGGTTGCCATGAGGAAGCGCCCTTTCTCTGTCAGGTACAGCGTGTATTCGATCTTCGGATTCAAGCATACCGCCATGTTCGCTGGCAGTGTCCAGGGAGTGGTGGTCCATATCACGACCGACGATGGACCGGTCAAAACGCCTTTCCCATCCTCGACCGAGAAGGTCACGTATAT
>JAHDPS010000182.1 GCA_018434225.1 Bacillota bacterium | reverse complement strand
GGGACGCCTCTGGGACGCCCCTTTCACCTGTGCAGGCTTCGACGCACCCGCGAATAATCCTGCCTGACGCCCGGGATTATCCCAAGCATGTTCGCCGCACCGGCCTCTCTTGTGGGCATCAGAAGACGCCGCAACTCAGGTACCGCTCTCCCGTATCCGGAAGGATGGTCACTACTATCCTTCCATCGCCCAGCCTCTCGGCCAGTCGCAGGGCCGCCCAAACGTTGGAACCCGAGGAAACCCCAACGAACAGGCCCTCCTCTTTTGCCAGGCGCCTGGAGGTGTTCACCGCATCTTCATCCGACACGACGATGACCTCGCTGTATACGCTGGTATTCAGCACCTCGGGAATGAGGCCGTCGCCGATGCCTTGCTGCGCGTGATGGGCAAATGACTTGCCACCGGAGAGAATGGCGGAGTTGACGGGTTCCACGGCCGCGATCAGGGCGCCTGGGAATTTCGCCTTTATCACCTCACCGATGCCGGTGAGCGAACCGCCCGTCCCAACCCCGGCGCAGAAACCCGCTATGGGGCCGTCGACCTGTTCCAGGATCTCTCTTGCGGTAGTGCGCCTGTGCATTTCGGGGTTAGCCGGATTGCTGAATTGACCCGCGAGGAACACTCGGGGATCGCCGGCGGCCAATTCCTCCGCCGCCTTCTTCGCGCTCAGCACAGCCTCCTGGATATCCTCACCGGCCGGTACGAGCCTGAGTTCAGCGCCGTAAGCTCGAATGAGCGACTTCCGTTCGTCGCTCATATTGTCAGGCATACATATTATGGCCCTATATCCCTTGGCCGCGGCGACCATCGCAATCCCTATCCCTTGGTTCCCGCTCGTCGCCTCGACCAGGATGGAATCCGGACGCAGTCTGCCGTCCCTTTCAGCCGCCTCGATCATCCCCAGCGCGGTCCTGCTCTTGATACTACCGCCCGGGTTGACGGCCTCCAGTTTCGCCAGAATGCGGGCACCGGTCTCCCTTTCAATCCTGCACAATTCAATAAGCGGCGTATTACCTACTGCCTCGAGGACACTCTTGACAACCATCGATGAAGGACTCCCCCTTAGGGCGGACAATCGCGCCTTGACCGCCCGCCAATGCGATTTCACAGGTGTTACGCCCAAGCAGGGGGAAAACCCTTCTTTAGTGGACTAATTCCACGAAATATTTGCCGAGGACTTTCGCTCAAGGTTCCTCGAGGATGACAACCTGGCCTAGATGCCGGGGCTGGTCCGGGTTTAGTCCGGCCACCACGGCGCGTTCGAACGCCATCAACTGCAGCGGCATCATATACAACAACGCTCGACTTCTATCGGGCAACCCGCTGTTGAGCGACAACTGCCAGTCGGCCTGCACATGGTCCAGGCCTTCGCCAATGACCAGCGCGCGGCCGCCCAACCGCATGATATCCGAGACCACGCTCGTCTCGTGCTTCCGTCCCCGATCCGAACAAAGCAACACTGCGCCGGATTTATGATCGATCACCGAGATCGGTCCGTGACGGTACTCGAGCGTAGAATACGCCTCACAAGACACCTGCGTCATTTCCTTGATTTTGAGCGCCGCCTCGCATGCCATACCGTAGTATGCCCCAAGCCCGAGGTAGACGTAGTAGGATATGCTTTCGTCTCGACCCAGTCTGGCGGCTACGTCAAGGAAGGAATCTATCCGTTGACGCCCGAGCGCGGGAAGCCTATTAATCTCCCGCAGCAGATCATCATCCCCGACCAGCGCTCCCGCGAGCAACTGTATCGCCAAAAGGAGATTCGTGAACGACCTGGTCATTACCACGCTCTTCTCCGCGGCATGCGCCAGTACGAAGCGGACGTCCGCCTTTTGGGCGAGCGCGCTCTCCCCGCAACAGGTCAAACCGACCACGGGTTCGCGCCTGTTCTCGATGAAGTGATCCATAGCGAGGAGGGTTTCGGTCGTGTTCCCCGACCTGGAGATGGCGAAGAGGACCGCCCTCTCGCGC
>JAHDPS010000016.1 GCA_018434225.1 Bacillota bacterium | reverse complement strand
ACGAGTTGATGCTTGGCTTCGGACCTATACTGAAGCAATGGCGGTGGCGCAATGTACTGGTAACGCTCAGGGTTGCGCCGGTTGGTGGCGGCCTCGAAATCAATGACGATGACTTTCGACAGGCGACTCTTGTGCGGAAGTGGATCACCCTATTGGCCGGCCCAGCTGCGAGCATGTCAGGAGGATGGCTCCTTTGTGCTATTGGCAAATTCGTTGCGACCGCCGGCAAGGCGGACCTCCTCACGAGAGTCATTGACAGCACGGCTTACGCCAGTAGTCTTGCAAAACTAATAATACCCGGTAGTGCAGAAGCATTTGGAGGTGCGGTACTCGGGGGGACGGCGGCAGAGTTCGTGGGGCCCATTGGACTTGCAGGATGGATAAGCACTCTCGAGTCAGTAAACCTACCCGTATGGTTGGTCGTGACCGGCATTGTCTCTGTTGGGGCGGGAGTGTTGAACCTGTTGCCCGTGCCCCCGCTTGACGGAGGCCGTGTATTGATAGTGAGAGTCCAATCAAGAATGAGGACTGGTTTGGTGGAACGGCTTGAGAGATATGGCACGTGGATATTGGTTCTCCTGGGAGCAGTTGTTGCCCTGGGCGACCTCATTCGGATAGCTTTCGGGATGGGAGGGGGAGAGTAGTGTTCAAGATCGGGATTGATCTGGGGTACGGATTTGTCAAAGGTGTCAACGAATCGGGTCAGAAGGTGTGTTTTCCGTCGGTAGTAGCCCGCGCATCGAAACGCCAGCTCGGCAGCCTGCTCGGGGGTGCTACGAAGGAATACGCAGTCCAGATCAACGGAGAAGCGTATTCCGTGGGCGAACGGGCCTTGCGCGGTGGAGACGCCACGCGGGCGTTCGGGGAAGACCGATACGAGCACTTTTCCACGCCGGTGTTAATGGCGACGGCGGCTACCATACTGTTGGAGGGGTACGCTCAGCCAGTGCATCTGGCGACGGGACTGCCGTTGAGCTATTACACAGTGCACGGAGAACGATTACGGGATGCAATCCTGCGGATGGCTGGCACTCGCGTTGAAATTCCTAGACTGTGTGAACGGCCCCGGTGCCTTAATATCGGCGGAGTGTCCATCTACCCTCAAGCCATGGGTGCGCTTTGGGGCCATTTACTCGATGACAACGGGAGGCTGAAGGATCCCGCGTCTGCGCGACGGGGTGGACTGGTAGGAATAGTAGACATCGGATATAAGACGACCGACTTTCTTTTGGCGGATCTGGCCGGGCTGGAGATTATGGACGAGTTGTCGGGCACGATCAATATGGGAACGTCAGACATCTACAAAGAAGTGCAGAACGAGATTCAGAACGAGACGGG
Source organism: Bacillota bacterium (assembly GCA_018434225.1). Classification (GTDB taxonomy): domain Bacteria; phylum Bacillota; class Sulfobacillia; order JABLXB01; family JABLXB01; genus SM1-B181. The sequence goes on along the minus strand of JAHDPS010000016.1, from coordinate 1,574 downwards.
GCGTGTTATCGATCTTCTGAAGGTGGAAGGCGCGGCCCTGAGTGGCCGTCTGTGGTTCATGGGCCGGGAAATCGACATTGCTGCCAAGAGCGAGCCTCTAGGCAAGAAGGTAGCCGAAAACATTGCGGACAGGCTCAGGCTGGCTTGGCGGGATCAGCGCAGGTTCCTAAGATGCCTCTATGTCGCTGGTGGTGGCGCGGAGACACTCGCACGTCACCTCGAGACGGGCGAGAGCCCGGTTGAGTGCATTCCAGATCCCCAGTACGCGAATGCGCGAGGGTTCCTCGGGGTTGCCACCGCGAAAGAAAGAAAGGCCGTGGCAGCACCCGTACGGCCTCCGATCAATTTGCCCACAGCTCCCTCTAGAATGGCTTAATCGACGAAAAAGGGGGCCGTGTAGCAGGAAGAGTGGCACTAAATAGCTATACATGCCCGAGAGGTGCGCGGGGGAAGGCAGTAAAGTGGCGATCTAGTGCCACTCGCCCTGCTAGAACCGCATAAGGGTAGATCCGGTGAAATGGCGATCTAGTGCCACTCTCCCTGTTAGAACCGCATTGTGGGAGGGATCAGGATGAAATGCCGAATGCAGTTCGAGACGGACGATCCGCTGATCATAGAGTTCCTTGATGGTCATCACAAGGCTACGAGAGTAGTTGAAATCCTGAAGTGGTGGACCCGCTTAGGAGGCACGCTTCAGTCCATTGATAATCGGCTGGCCGAGCTGGAGAAACGCCTGGCAAACCAGACGATAGAAGTCAGGAAGCCCCCTGAAGTGCCTCCGGAGAGGCTCGAAGGCGGCGATTCCACTGACGACGATGCGGATCTAGTATACAGGCTCATTGAAATGGGGGAGAACTTTGGCAAGAAACGCTGATCGGCCAATAAGGCGGGCGGTCCATGAAGCAGGATGCGCGGGAACTAAGGAAGCGAAGACCGGGGCTGAATCACTTGAAGCGGGGCTTGAGGAAATCGACACCCACCTGGAGCATGTTGGCGAGTGGTTGGTCGGGCTGGCTTGTGAAGTGGGGAAAGTGAGAAGGGCACGTACAAACATGCGCTATCAGGCCCGAGCAATGGGTCCTGTCGCGGTGGGGGCTGGGAAGTGTTCCCCATCAAGTGATGCCACGTTATTGTCTGCCCCAAAGGGCGTCGTCTTCAGGCTACGATCCGTGCCACCATCGACCAACCAGTTGTTACGGTTTGCGTTCAAAGGCTCGCCGCAGGCAAGGAACATGCTGCAGGATTGGTGGTTCGATGAGATAAGGGCGGCTCTGGAGTACATCCCGCTCGTCGAAAGGCACCGCTTTCTTCCGTTGCGGGAGCGGGTGGCAGTCGTGTTGAGGTACAACATGACCGGGCACCTCGGAGATTTGAGCAACTATATGGTAGAGAAGGCGATTATGGATGCACTAGTATACACCGGGGTCATCATCGACGACGACGCGGCAAGGGTCCCTGTCATCGGATATGCAAAGAGAATCGCATCATCTGGAATTGCCCCTTCAATCGACCTTGCCGTACTCGAAGGGGAGCAAGCCATTGGACATTGGATGGCTACTTATGAGGGCTATTTT
>JAHDPS010000056.1 GCA_018434225.1 Bacillota bacterium | reverse complement strand
TGCGAATCAAGTACGGCGCCGACCCGAGCGCTCCGGACATTCATCTGGGCCACACGGTGTGCCTGAGGAAGATGAAACAGTTCCAGGACCTCGGGCACGAGATAGTATTCATCATCGGGGACTTCACTGGCAGGATAGGCGACCCGTCGGGAAAGTCGGAGACGCGGAGACAGCTCTCCGAGCAGGAAGTGCTCGCCAACGCCCGTACATACGAAGCGCAGGTATTCAAGATCCTGGACCCCGCCAGGACGAGGCTGGTGTTCAACTCGTCGTGGCTGGGACCGCTCGACTTCGCGGGCGTCATCCACCTCGCCGCCAAGTACACTGTGGCGAGGATGCTGGAGCGGGACGACTTTCACAAGCGGTTCAAGGAGGAGAAGTCGATCGGCGTCCACGAGTTCCTGTACCCGCTCGCCCAGGCGTACGATTCGGTCGCCGTTGAGGCCGACCTGGAGCTCGGCGGCACCGATCAGACGTTCAACTTCCTGCTCGCCCGCGACATACAGCGGGAATACGGGCAGGCCCCCCAGGTGGCCCTGACAATGCCCCTCCTCGTCGGACTGGACGGCGTCCAGAAGATGTCGAAGAGCCTGGGTAATTACATCGGCGTAAACGAACCACCGCGGGAGATGTACGGCAAGACTATGTCCATCCCGGACGATCTCATCGCGCCCTATTTCGAGCTGGTAACCGGCGTCTCGATGGAAGAGGTAAGGGCGGTCGCCACGGGACTTTCGGATGGCTCCGTTCACCCGCGCGACGCGAAGATGCGGTTGGCCCGCGAGATAGCGTCCATGTACCACGGTGAAGAGGCGGCGCTGGAGGCTGAGAACGACTTCGTCCGCGTCTTCCAACAGAAGTTGAGGCCTGACGAGATACCTGAGGTCGTCGTGCCCGCCTCCGAGCTCGCGGAGGGGAAAATAGCCCCTTACAGGCTGGTTTTCATAGCGGGATTCGCGCCTTCCGCGAGCGCCGCGAAACGCCTGGTGGATCAGGGCGCCGTGTATATCGAGGATCGGCGGGTTGATTCCTCCGACTCGATATCCTTGACCACGGGGACTGTAGTGAAGGTCGGGAAGAGGATGTTCGGCCGTGTCCGCCTGGAATAGCGCCCGCATATAATCTCAACAGAAGAGGGAGATTCGGGGGCGGGTCGCCGTGGTGCGGTTCAGAGTGCGCCGTAGGTCCGGCCCCTTTTCGTTTTGGCCCCTGGTCCTGGCGGCGGTGTTCGCCCTCTCCGCCTGGAGGTTCGAGAGGTCGGTGGAGCCGGTGCTGATGAGCATAGCCGAGACCAGAGCCTCGGTGTTGGCCACTGACATCATCAACAGGGTGATCGGCGAAGCGGTAGTGTCATCTGTCAGGTCGGACCAGCTGCTGACCGCCGAGAAGAACCAGGCCGGCGACATCGTGATGCTCCGGGTCAACACCATGGAGGTGAACAGGGTCACCGCGATGGCGGTGGCGGCTGTGCAGGAGGGCGTCAAGTCGCTATCGGACGAAGAGATCGCGATCCCCCTGGGCCAGGCGGTGGGGTTCCGCGTGTTCGCGGCGTGGGGGCCCGCGATCAGGGTTCGGGTAGTGCCGATGGCCAAGGCAACGACGGAGATAACGGACAGATTCGAGTCCGCCGGCATAAACCAGGTGAAGCATTGCATGTATCTGGAGGCGGAGGTTCATCTCAGGGTGATGCTTCCCTTTTCGTCCTCGCCCGTGACTGTCAGATCGAGCATCCCCCTGACCACAGTGATCCTGCCGGGCAAGGTGCCCGTGACTCACGTCGAAATTCGGTAGAGGAAAAGAGGGAAAGGCGCGGAATTTTGTGCAGGTGAAAGAGGGCGACATGACTGCGCGTACTCGGGAGAGATTATTCATTGGATATCGGCGAACCTGGGAGGACTCATTCGATGGATGAGGTGCGAACGGCGGAATACCTCTCCGACTGGATTCTTTCGAGGGTGAAGGAGGCGGGAGCGGCCGGAGCGGTGGTGGGCGTGAGCGGCGGGGTGGACTCGGCCGTGGTGCTCGCGCTGTGCGTTAGGTCCCTGGGCGGGAATGTGCTGGGGTTGATCCTCCCGTGCCACTCGGGGCGACAGGACATCGAACACGCCGAGTTGGTGCTGCGTCACTTCGGCGCCCGATGGAGGACGGTTGTGCTCGATAGCGTATACGACGAGTTATTGACTGCGGCGGGCGCTCGCGAGAGGGGCGGCGGAAACGTCCGCGACCTGGCACAAGCCAACATAATTCCGCGGTTGAGGATGACCACTATGTACTACTACGCGAATATTCTCAACTACATGGTTGTGGGCACCAGCAACAGGAGCGAAATGACCGTCGGATACTCCACCAAATACGGAGACGGCGGGGTAGACATACTTCCAATCGGGGGACTGGTGAAGGAGCAGGTACGCGCACTTGCGGCCCATCTGGGCGTGCCTCGCGAGGTTATCGATAAGCCTCCCTCGGCCGGTCTCTGGCCGGGGCAGACGGATGAGGATGAGATGGGGATCACCTATCGGGACATAGACACCTACCTGCTCACGGGCAAGGGGGAGGGAGCGATCGCGGCTCGCATAGAGGAGATGCGAGCCCGCAGCGAACACAAGCGTAAACCGGCCCCGGTCGCCGGATTGCCTGTCGACTAGGGGCGAACATTGGAGGGATCATTGTGTCGGGCCACTCCAAATGGGCGAACATCAAGCACAAGAAGGCCAAGTCGGATGCGCAACGGGGACAGGCCTTCTCCAAGGTGACGAAGGAGATCATCGTCGCGGCGCGGCACGGCGGCGGCAATCCCGACGCGAATATTCGTTTGAAGGCTGCGATACAGAAGGCCCGCGAGATCAACCTGCCCACGGACACCATTAATCGCGCCATCAAGCGCGGTACTGGGGAACTCGAGGGGGTTCAATACGAGGAACTGGTGTATGAAGGGTACGGGGCCGCGGGCGTGGCGTTGATGGTCGAGGTGACGACTGACAATCGGAACAGGGCCGCGAGCGACATCAGGTACATTTTCTCGAAACACGGCGGCAACATGGGTGAATCGGGGTCGGTATCCTGGATGTTCAAACGGATGGGCTATATAGCCGTGGACCGGGAGGAGTGCCGCTTCGGCGAGGACGATCTTATGATGGCGTCGCTCGATGCGGGGGCGCAGGATTTCCAGGCCGAAGAGGATACCTACGAGGTGTTCACGGATCCCGAGGGTCTCGATTCGGTCAGGGAAGCCCTACATAGAAACGGGATTAAGCCCACGATCGTCGAGATCACGATGGTCCCCATGACCACCGTCACTGTGGCGGGGGACGACGTAGGCAAGGTGCTCAGGCTGATCGACGCCCTGGAGGAACACGACGACGTCCAGAAGGTGCACGCCAACTTCAGTATCTCGCAGGAGGAAATGGTGAAGTACGCCGGCTGAAGCCTCCGGGAACGGGCGCCCTGAATGAACCCACCGGCCACGGGGATACTAGCCCTGGAAGGAAAAGGGGATTCAGGGGTGGGATGGATGGGTTCAGTTTCAAAGAGGCACCTGCTCGTCGCCGTGATATGCCTCGCACTCGCCGGTTCGCTCCTGGCGGGATACCGTCTCTCGGCGTTGCGAGGGGGATCGGAAGCGAAGCCGTCCGCGACGCCGGGCGATGGCGCGCCGGCGAGGACCTTCGTAAAGATAGTGTACAAGGGATGCGGACACACACTGGAGCCCGCGCGCGAGTTGAGGCACCTGCCGCTGCAGGATATCCTTTCTATTTACCCCGGTGCGAGCGTGACGCTGTTCGAAAACGGCGATGCCCAGGTCACCTGGGAAGTCGACGGACTCTGCCCCGAAGACGCCCCGTATCGCCTCGTTTGCCTCAAGGATGGATTCGTGGCCGTGTACTGCGGTCGCAAGCCTTTGGAGACGAACCTCCTGGACTTGAGGCGCGATTTGCCCGCCAGTCGCCTATCCGAGCGCGACCTGGAGCGCCTGGATAAGGGCGAGTTGGTCGCCGGCGACGCCGCAGTGGGGCTTCTGCTGGAAGGCCTGCTCGACTGAAGGAATCCCTGCCAGGCCTGTCGAAAACAACCAGGCAGGCTGGAGGGGATTTCCTTGATTGTGCTCGGCATAGACCCCGGGATCGCGATTACGGGCTATGGGGTCATCACGTCCAGGGGCGACCGCATCGCCGCCGTGGATTACGGCTGTCTCCAGACGACCGCGGGAACTCCATCGTGGCTGCGGTTAAAGACCATCCACGACGGGGTTCTCCGCCTGGTGGAGGCATACTCTCCTGACGCCATCGCGGTCGAGAAGCTATTCTTCTGCAGGAACACTACGACCGCTATGGCCGTCGGCGAGGCGAGGGGGGCGGCGCTGGTGGCGGCCGCCGGATCGGGCGGCCTAGTTCGAGAATTTACCCCCATGCAGGTCAAACAGGCTGTCACCGGGTACGGCAAGGCGGATAAGCGGCAGGTGCAGCTCATGGTCAAGACCCTCCTCGGCCTCAGGGAGGCTCCCAGCCCCGACGATGTCGCCGACGCGTTGGCCATCGCGATCGCGTGCGCGCATACTATGGAGACCGCGTCCAGGATCGATCTCGCGGTGCCGCCGGGGGCGGTGATCCCGCCGTGATAAGATTTCTCAGGGGGGTCGTCGCGGAGAAGGGCACGGATCGCGTCATCATCGACGTGGGAGGCATAGGGTACTGCTGTTTCGTGTCCCCATCGGCCCTGTCCAATCTCCCGCCCCCGGGTTCCGAGGCGATGATCCACACCCATTTGCATGTGAGGGAAGACGCGGTTTCCCTGTACGGGTTCGTTTCCGCCGAGGAGCTGAGGCTTTTCGAGTTGTTGCTCGGGGTGTCCGGAGTCGGGCCGAAGGTGGGCCTGGGGATCATATCCAGCATATCACCGCCCGATTTCTACAAGGCGGTGTTATTCGAGGACGATGAGGCCCTCACGCTCGTTCCCGGGATTGGGAGGAAAACCGCGCAAAGGTTGATACTGGAACTGCGCGACAAGATAGGAGTAAAAAAGAGGGAAGGAACGAGAAGCCGCGCGGGCACGGCACTCGATCCGGCGGGACAGGCAGAGGAGGCCCTCATAGCCCTGGGCTACAGCCGCGGAGAGGCCGCGGACGCGGTACGGGGCGCGAGAGAGGATGGAAGCCCTGATATGAGCCTGGAGGACCTGATCCACAGGGGACTCCGGAGTTTGGCGAAGGTGTGAGGTAGCCTGGAAAGATGAGTGAGGAACGCCTGGTGTCTCCCAGACCCAAGGACGAGGATCGCGAGATCGAATCGAGCCTCAGGCCGACGAGGCTGGAAGGCTATATCGGCCAGGAACGCATCAAGGAAAGGCTCAGGATATACATCGAAGCTGCGCTGGAGAGGGGGGAGCCCCTCGATCACGTGCTGCTATACGGTCCTCCGGGGCTCGGGAAAACCACACTCGCGCATATTATCGCGAATGAGATGGGTGCGGGGATCCGGACCACGTCCGGCCCAGCCATAGAGAGACCGGGGGACATGGTGGCGATACTCACCAACCTGGACGAGCGCGGCGTCCTGTTCATAGACGAAATACACAGGTTGAACAGGACCGCCGAAGAGGCGCTGTACCCCGCCATGGAGGATTTCCTCTACGACTGGGTGGCGGGCAAGGGGCCGAGCGCCAGAACCTACAGGGTGAAGATCCCGCACTTCACGCTGATCGGGGCCACGACGAGGGCCGGACTCCTTGCCTCACCCCTGAGGGATCGGTTTGGGATAACGCTGAGGCTCGAGTTTTACGAGGCGGAACACCTGGAGCGCATAGCGCAGCGCTCCGCGGACATCCTTGGGGTGGAAGCGGACTCCGAGGGGTTCAGGGAGATAGCCCTTCGTTCGAGAGGAACGCCTCGAGTGGCGAATCGCCTGCTGCGCAGGCTGAGGGACTTCGCCCAGGTTCGCGGCAAGGGCGTGATAGACGGCCCGACCGCGCGCGAGGGCCTGAGGATGCTGGAGGTCGACGAGATGGGACTGGACCGCGTCGACCGCGAGATGCTCCGGTCCATTGTGACGAGATACGGAGGCGGCCCGGTCGGCCTGGAGACGCTGGCCGCATCGATACAGGAGGAACCCGAGACAATAGAGGACGTATACGAGCCGTACCTTCTGCAGATCGGCCTCATCCAGCGCACCCCGAGGGGCAGAGTGGCGACGGGCGGGGCTTACGCGCACCTGGGTATGAAGGCGCCGGACCACGGGAACGCCCAGCAGAAGCTATGGTGAAGCCGGTGGAGATGATTTCTTGAAGATACTACTGCATACGTGCTGCGGGCCGTGTTCGTGTTATCCGGTGAACCATTTGCGGCGCGAGGGACACGACATCACGGCGTTTTTCTTCAACCCCAATATCCACCCTTACAGGGAGTTCGAGAAGCGGTTGGATACTCTCAGGGGATTCGCCGCCGGGGAAGGCCTGGAGGTGATCGCGAGGGACGACTACGATATCCACTCGTACCTTCGCGGCGCGCTAGACGCCCCCACGAAATCGGATCGGTGCGGTCGCTGCTATTCCCTGAGGCTCGATGAGACGGCGCGGGAGGCGCGGGCCCTGGGCTTCGACGCCTTTTCCACCACCCTACTGATCAGCCCGTACCAGGATCACGATATATTGCGGGAAGCGGGCGCGAAGGCGGCCGCGTCGCACGGGATAGAGTTCCTGTACCGCGATTTCCGGCCGAACTGGCGCACGACTATGGACGCCGCCAGGGATAAGGGATTATACCGGCAGGGCTACTGCGGATGCATTTTCAGCGAGGCGGAACGATACCGCCGGCGGGGGAGGTCCGGTTGATATGGCATTCGAAGGGATCGGGCGGCTGCTTATTTTCCTGGGCTTGATCCTGGCCCTGTTCGGCATGGTGATAACATTCGGCGGGAGGATTCTCAACATCGGCAGACTCCCGGGGGACATCGTGATAAGGCGGGGGAACTTCACCTTCTACTTCCCGCTTGCCACAAGCATTCTTATCAGCGTTGCGCTCTCCTTGATTGGATGGTTCATATCCCGGCGGTAGGCCGGGACCCCAACATTCTCGGGGTCTTGCTCGAATTACTATACGTGAGCGAGGTGGCCTACTTGGGCCTTGGCCCAAACCCCCATCTGGAATTGCTTGAAAGCGCCAGGCGTGGTGATGCCGTATCCCGGGAAAACCTGCTCAAGGCCTATATGCCCTTCGTCTTGAAGATTGCCTCTCAGTTCTGCGGCAGATTCCTGAGACTGGGGGAGGATGAGGAGGCCCAGGTGGCGCTCGAGGCCTTCAACGAGGCCGTCGACTGCTTCAACCCGGAGACGAAGGTACCCTTCACTTCGTTTGCGCAGACAGTCATGAAGCGGAGACTCATCGACGACCTGCGGAAGCGTCATCGCTTGAGCAGGGAGATCCCTATGTCCAGTTTTGACGAAGAGGACGAGGAGGGCAACGTCAGGAACGTCGTCGAGGTCGTCGAGGCGACCGCCGAATACGAAAGGGCCCAGGAACGGATAGAATGGCGGTACGAGATCGGCTTGTACGGGGAACGCCTGAGGAGGTTCGGCATTACCCTTGCGGAGCTAGTCAGACTGACGCCCAGGCACGCGGACGCCCGAGAACGCGCGAAGTGCGTAGCGAGGATGATAGCGGAAGACGCGGATCTCAGGGCGCGCTTCGAGGAAAAGGGAGAACTACCGCTCAGGGAGCTGGAGGCCAGGACCGGTCTCAGCCGCAAGACGCTCGAGAGACAGAGAAAATACATAGTAGCAATCGCAATCGTGTACACGGGCAAGTTCGGCGCGTTGATGGGATATCTGGACGCCGGGGGGCAGGGGGCGGAATGAAAGACAAAGGGATTCTCCTGGAGGTGCGCGGGGGCAAGGGGATAGTGATGACTCCCGACGGCAGGTTCGAACGGGTCGCGGTCGCTCCCTCGGATAGTGTGGGGGACGAGGTACGATTCGATCGCCGCTCGAACCCAATCGAGAGACTCGCGGCGTTTAGGTACCGGGCGGGACGCCTACGCGTCGGGGCTATTGCCGCCGCACTCATCATAGGACTAGTTCTTGCCCTAGCGGGCGAGGCAGTGCGCGTGCGCGGCACCGCCGTCGCGTACGTCGGTGTCGACATCAATCCCGCGGTTGAACTCGGTATCGATAGGAACAACAGGGTGGTTTCCGTGGAGGGCCTGGACGAGGACGGTCGCGACGTAATCGAGGGATTGGCCCTCAAGCGTATGGCGCTGGAACAGGCGGTGGAGAAGCTCGCCGGCGCAGCCGAGTCCAAGGGGTATGTGGGCCATAGACAGGAGGACAACACCGTTCTGATCACTGTGACTCCGGCGAGGGGGAACGACGTGGATCCGGAGGTCAAGCGTCGAGTTGAGGCCGCGCGGGAGGCAGTCTCCAGGACGCTGGAGTCGAAGAATGTACGGGGCACGGTCCAGGTGATCCACACGGCGCCGGAGGTCAGAGAACAGGCGAAGAAGATGAACGTCACCTCGGGCCAGCTCGCTATCATGCTCAAGGCAAAGGACCAGGGTTTCGAGGTGTTCGAGGCCGAGGCTCCCGCCCGGGAGCCGGGCAAAGAGACCAGCGGCGCAGGCGCGGAGGGGGCCGCAAAGCCGGGGCGGGGAATGGCTGAGGGAGCCGCAGCGAAAGAACCCGGCGCGAAGGGCACGGAAGAGAAGGGCGCCGAAGCAAAAGGAACCGACGCGAAAGGGACCGGCGTCACGGGGGGCCGCGCGGAGGGTAGCGGTGACCGACCTGCCAAGGGATCGGCCGCGAAACCTGACGCGAAACCCGCGGAGCGCCACGTCAAGGAGACAGCCAGAGTGCTGGAGGAGATAATCAAGGGCGCGAAGGAAGAGAAGGATTGGCCCGCCCTGGTCGAGAAATTCGGCGAAGAAATCGGGAAGCAGTTGAAATCCATGACTACCCCGACGCCGGCGGAGAAAAAGGGCAATGGGGAGAAGGGTGAGGACGACGAGAGGGACGGCGACAAGCGTCCGCACACCTCGGGCGGTAAGCCCGACGAAAAACCCGGCCCGACTCCGGCCGTCAAGCCCCAGGTGCGACCCGGGGACAAGGCGCGCGCGCGGGAAGAGTCCGCCTGGGATCGCTGGCGCAAGGGGTTGCGGAAGGCTAATCTGAAACGTGCTGGAGGAAGCGATGCGGGAAGGGATTCCGGAAAGGAAGGCGATGACGGGGAGCGCGACGACTAGCATGGCGGCTCGCGGGCCGTCTCGCATCCCAAGACTTGTGTGCGCGGCGATAGCCGCGCTCATTGTCGTTGGCGGGTATCACTTCTGCCGCGCGGCCGGGGTCACCGTCAGGGTTTTGCTCGCGACTGCGCAGTCGTTAGACGTCCGCGTCCCGGAGGGCGCCACCATAACGGACGAAACCGGTGCCGCAATAGCCCGCGTGACAGGCGAGGCGGGGGTGACATTCCGATCGCGCGGAGCCGCGATAGTCGCCACAGTGGCGGGTCGGGAATTGGCGGCGCCTGGGATAGAGGTGCGCCCGGAAGCGAATGGATCGGCCTGGTTCGTGCTGGGGGGGTCAAGATATCGCGGTATCCTGAGGATAATACCGGGGCAAGAAGGCAATGTCCTGGGGATCAATGTTCTTCCCATGGAGGAATACCTGTACGGCGTCGTGGGCTGTGAGATGCCGGCCGGATGGCCCGAGGAGGCGTTGAAGGCCCAGTCGGTCGCGGCCAGGTCCTTCGCCATGTCGTGCCGGGAGGACGCC
>JAHDPS010000167.1 GCA_018434225.1 Bacillota bacterium | reverse complement strand
TTATGTCGTGGTCTCCATAGTCGTCGTTATCCTCGTGATGGTGATCGCGGTGTTCTACTTCGGCATGCGAATAGTTGGTAGTGTCGCTGTTCTCAGTTTGAACGCGCTGATATTCCTTCTCGGCTCCCTGGGCCTGGGCCTCCTGGTCAGCACCGTGTCGTCGAACCAGATGCAGGCCACGCAGTTGAGCACCCTGCTGATACTGCCCAGCATCCTGCTCTCGGGGTATGTGTTCCCGTTCGAGGCGATGCCGCCCGTGCTCCAGATCGTCGGTTACACTATACCGCTGACACACTTTCTCCAGGTGCTCCGCGGCGTGATTCTGAAGGGTATCGGGATGGACGTATTGTGGCGTCAGACCGTCGTCATGAGCGTTCACGCAGCGGTTATCCTGGGGCTCGCGGTTTGGCGGTTACGGAAGACGCTTGATTGAGAAGGAGACTCTGGGAACCCGGTGAATCTCCTGACTCGAAGGAGTGCCGGCGCTGAAGGGAGCAGGTTGCCATGGAGGTAGTCGGGGGAAAGGCTAATCGCTTCGAAGAGGCATTCGCGAGTATTGATGAACGACTCACGCGCGTTGAAGAGGGCTTGAAGCGAGTGGAGGAGGCGATACGCGAAAACCGCGTGATGACCGAGAGCCTCCGATTCGAAATCCACGTGATCGCCGAAGGACAGGCGTTGCTCGTCAGCAAACTGGAGGAGTTCATATCTGCCCTGGAGGGCAGGCACACTGCCCATGAGGATTCCTTAAAGAGCTTGCAAGACAGAACCGGCAGATTGGAGAGCAGGATGACCAGGGTGGAACAATTCGTGCGAATCGACAGTTGAACGGAAGCCACAAAATCCGCAGATAGCGGTTCAGGAGCCCGGCGTATCGGGCTCCTTTTGACTCAATCGTTTTCAGGCCCATTCGCCGGTATCATGCTATGCTCCGTCGCAGCAGGCAGCGCACTTCGCCGGCGTACCATCGCCAGTTCAGAACAAGGTGCAGCATTACAACCAATGCCATCAGGATCCCCGTCATATCGTGTATCGCCTTCAAATTCTCTCTATGCAGGCCCATGAAGGTCCATCCCGATAGCCTGGCGGCCCGACCGCTCGGAGCGTTCATCAACGCCACTCCCGAGATTATGCATAGTACGAATACCGCTATCAGGAACGTTGAAACCAGGCCTCGCTTGGCGTTTAGATTCTTCACCCTCAGTCACCACCCCGTGTCATGTTGTTCTATGAGAGAATCTACTCCACCAATGTCAAGACAATCTCAAGATTTCCAGCGAAGAATGTCAAGACGGTCTCGGCCAGGTCAAGGCCCTGGTCAGGTCTACTCTATGGCGAGGGGCGGGGAGAAGGGCTTCGGCAAGGCGGATATCGAGCGGATAGTGCAGTCTGGAAATCGCCAGTACCCCACGCCAACCCACTCCGCATACCTTCACATATATCCACCGATACTCCGTTGTGTAAGGCGGAGTTTTATCCGAAAGCGGGCTGTATTTCCAGGCAAGGAACTATCTACCTTGGCCAATCGTCTGAGTAATCTGAATCGGTAGAGGAAAAGGGACTGGGCGGACTAGTGGATGAAGCGGCAATCCGGGTGACCGTGAAGGAGGCTGGTTTCTGTTGACTTTTGCGAAGGATAAGGCGATGAGTATCATCCTGGCTGTAGTCGCTCTCGTATTGTGTTCCTGCGGACGCGCTCTGGCCAATGCGTCGCCCACGCACGCTATCCTTCACATCGGGGGCGGCAGCCTGATACCGGGCGACGAGGTCCCTGTAGTCATCGAAAAAGAAGACCTCACTATCGACCTGCGCGGCAGGGAACGCAATCGTGCGATGGTGAACGCCGCGTACCTGCTCAGGAACACCGGTCAAGCGCTGACGCTTACAGCGAGGTTTCCCCTCCCCGAGGGCGCTCTCATTGGGGAGCCGGGTGTGACAGTCACGTGCGATGGCCTGCCCGTTCCATTCAAGGAGGCGGGGTCATGGCCGACCCTGCACCCCGACGTGTCGCAGGTTGCTGATGAGTGGCTCGACCCCGTGACCGGGGAACGGTATGTGCCGGAGGCTGTGTCAATACGCGAAAGATATGTGTTCATCGAGTTCGACGTCGGTCTTGAAGCGGGCGAATCTAAGACGCTTGTGGTCTCATATCCTCAGATGCTGAGCCAGGATTACACCTCCAGGTTCATCGGCGTACCTACTCGCATCGATTACCTGTTGCAGCCCGCGAGGTACTGGGCGGGGTTTGGGCGGCTGAACGTGCGCGTGCTCACGGGGATCAACCAGTTCGTCGCCTCGAGCCTACCGTTGCGGCACCCGATGCCCGGCATCTGGATCGGCGAATTCGACGGCCTGCCGGACGAGAACCTCAGCGTTTTCGTCTCGCCCAGCTCCATACTGCCCGATCGCTGGATAGGTGGCGCATGGCTCCGACCCGGAGGGCGCGCAACCCTGCTTGCGCTGATGATCGCCCTTGCAGCGTCGGTGATAAGGTACGTTGTCCGCAGGAAGGCCCCCAAGGACGGGCACCATTCTCGGGAGCGCTGCGCCGGGGGGTGGTTCGCCGTCGTTAGTGCTCACGGCAACCCCGAATTGTCGAGCGCCCCGGTCGATGAAAGGCGGACAGCACACATGAAGGCTCTACTGGCGATTCCCCTCGCCGTCGCCAAGTGCCTGCTCGTGAGCCCGGCCCTATACTTCCTGTATTTCTGGTTCTTCGTGCACAGCGCGTCTATCCTGGTTCACATGCTCGTTTCCGGCCTGATCCTCTTCTCCCTGGGGTTCGCGTGTGGTCGAATGGCCGGCCGGTCCATCCGGCGTCTGGTCTTTTGGCTTCCCGGCGTACTGCTGACCACGCTGATGGTCGCTGCCTGGCAGGCTATGATCTGGTACATGTACCACGGCGGGCGCGGGCCGGCGCTGGCGGACGTCCTTTTCCTCTTCGTGAACCTCGTCAACCGGGGTCTATGGGTGCGACGAGCGTGGTTGGTCACGGCTCTGCTGCTTCCGACCGCCGGCAGCATCGCAGGGGGAATCTATACCTCAACGTGGCGCCGTCCCTCATAATCTTGTGCGAGACTGCAGCAGAACAGCGTTCGGCTCTTGCACCGGCGACTCCCGCCCAGGTGGTGGAGATGTACTATCACACCCACAACTCGCCTCCTTCCCGCATAGTCTATATGCGAGACTCGCGGGGATGGGGGGTCGCCGGCCATTGCTCTCGCCGGACCAGGTATTCACCATGTTCGAGCAGGGGAAAGTGCCCGCGCCCGAGGTATTCCGGTTGCTGCGGGAGCATTCGGCAGTACCACCAGGGGCCGCCAGGCCGGCGCCTCAATTGGGACCAGCGTCCAGTGGCAGGCTGTATGCGGGAAGAACCGCGCCCGCGCTAGCAAGTAACCCGATCAACGAATTGGATTCTCTCATCGGGCTGGGCCAGGTCAAGTCGCTGGTCAGGGAGATCCAAGCATTCGTCGAGATCCAGCGTCGCCGGCAACGGGCCGGGCTATGCGCCGAACCCGTCGTCCTCCACATGATCTTCCGCGGGAACCCGGGAACCGGCAAGACCACTGTGGCACGGATTTTCGGTAGGGTATTCAAGGAGATGGGCGTCCTCGAAAAGGGGCATCTCCTCGAGGTGGAGAGGGCCGATCTGGTCGGCGAATACATAGGCCACACAGCGCAGAAGACCAGGGAACAGATCAAGCGCGCTCTCGGCGGCATCCTTTTCATCGACGAGGCTTACTCGCTGGCGAGGGGAGGGGAGAAGGACTTCGGGAAAGAAGCGATAGACACGCTTGTAAAGGCAATGGAGGACCACAAGGACAACCTCGTACTGATCCTGGCGGGCTATCCGGATGAAATGGATCGATTCCTATGGACGAATCCCGGGCTCAGGTCGAGGTTCCCCCTTCATCTGAATTTCCAGGACTACAACACCCAGGAACTCATGGAAATCGGGGACCTCATGTTCGCTTCGAGGCAGTACAGGCTCACAGCGGACGCTCGGAATGCCCTCGAAGCATACATCGACCGTTGCGTCTCGGCGGAGGCAGTGCCCGCGAATGCGAGGCTGGTGAGGAACCTCGTGGAGAAAACGATCCGAAAGCAGGCTATCCGGCTCATGGCAATAGGGGAGATGACCCGCGACGATCTCATGACGATCACTGCGGCGGAGATCGTGGAAGCCACCGTCAGTGGGCACGGAGGCGTCGATACGCATAACCTATGTGTGGGATCACTATCGCGGTAACGCGGATCACGGAGGCCGCACTTGAGGGATTGTGTCATCATTGGCAAACCAAATGTGGGGAAGACGCTCTTCCTGATCAACTTCGCCGAGTACATAGGCGCGACTGCGGTCCAGTTCGCGCGTTCGCCTTCCGGCGCGGCGTACGAGGCCGCCTACTCGTTCGAGCGCGCTCGCGCCGGACTCGTCGGGCCGAATCCCCATACAACAATGAGTGTTTCCCCGGCGATACTGCGTATTCGAGTGGGGAAGGGTGTTCGCGACTTCTACATGACTGATACCAC
>JAHDPS010000004.1 GCA_018434225.1 Bacillota bacterium | reverse complement strand
TTTTGTGACCGCGAGTTCGTAGCCCTCCCTGCGCATTGTCTCTATCAGAATGGATAGGTGAAGCGGCCCGCGACCGTTCACGAGGAATGAATCGGGACTCCCCGTGTCGTTCACCCTCAGGCTGACGTCCTTTTCGCACTCGCGGTACAGGCGGTCCCGCAGGTGCCTCGACGTGACGAATTTCCCCTCTCTCCCGCTGAAGGGGCTGTCGTTCACGGCAAACGTCATCGTGACGGTCGGTTCCTCCACCTTGATGGGGGGGAGGGGCTGCGGGTTATCCGCGTCGGCTATCGTCTCGCCAATGGACACGTCCGGGATTCCCGCAACGGCGGCGATGTCGCCCGCGAACGCCTCGTCGATCTCAATCCGCTTCAGCCCGTGATAGATGAAAATGGTGCTGACCTGCTCCTTCGTTATGGTCTTATCCAGTCTGCATAGGGCAACCGGCTGATTACGGCGCAGGGCTCCGGCCATTATTCGCCCTATGCCGATTCGCCCGACGTAGTCATCCCGCGCGATTGTGCTCACCATCATCTGGAGCGGGCCGCCCGGGTTCGCTTTCGGCGCCGGCACGGACCGCAGGATCTCGTCGAGCACCGGCTTGATGCCCTCCGCGAAATGACCGGGTCCCTCTTTCTCCAGGATGGCGCGGAACGATTCCGCCTCGGCGATGTCCCGCGTCGCCAGGCCCCTGCGGGCGTCCGTATAGATGACGGGGAAATCGATCTGTTCCTCGTTGGCTCCGAGAGAGATGAACAGGTCAAGGACCTCATCCACGACCTCGGCCGGGCGTTCGTCGGGCCGGTCTATCTTGTTCACCACCAGGATGATCTTCAACCCGTGTTCCAGGGCGTGCGATAGCACGAACCTGGTCTGGGGCATCGGCCCCTCCGCCGCATCGACCACGAGGAGCGCGCCGTCGGCCATACTCAGCGTGCGCTCCACCTCCCCGCCGAAATCGGCGTGGCCGGGCGTGTCGACGATGTTGATCTTCACCCCGTTGTAGTGCAAGGATGTGTTCTTCGCCAGGATCGTGATGCCCCGTTCCCTCTCGAGATCGTTCGAATCCATGACCCGTTCCGCCACCTGCTGGTTCGCGCGGAACACGCCCGATTGCTTGAGCAGCGCGTCGACCAGGGTCGTCTTGCCGTGGTCCACGTGGGCTATGATGGCCGCGTTTCTGATATTGGCTATGTCATGACCGTTCATACACTTCACCCCGGTGGTTCACTCCGAATGAAAAAAGAACAGTTTCTAGTATCGCTTCAAATTACTTCAATGTAAACCCCCCTGACACCCCCCTGACAGGCAATATGCGCTCCGACTATAGTATTATGGCCCTGTGAACGGAGACCGCTCGTGTCGTGGCCCCAATCAGGGGATCAGCGGCAATGACATCGCGGTCAGATCACGGCGGGTCAGGCACCAGTTTACACCAATTCGCGTGCTTGACGGGGTGAAACGTTGACGCTATAATGAAACGTGCTGACCTCGGATGGCGCCTTAAGGCGCGCGACGGCGTCAGGGTTGAGGCGGCGTAGCTCAGGTGGCTAGAGCATACGGTTCATACCCGTAGTGTCGCTGGTTCGAATCCAGCCGCCGCTACCAAATCGAATACTATTTGTGTGGACCATTAGCTCAATTGGTAGAGCATCCGACTCTTAATCGGACGGTTGAAGGTTCGAGTCCTTCATGGTCCACCACTTTATGCCCAGCATGATGCCTTAAGACAAGGGCAGAGCACCTGGGGTCAACTGGAAAAATTAGCCAGAATGTTAGCCGGAGAGGCTCAAAAATACAGCCGACAGATCTGTCTCAGCATTTCTTGGTGGTGTGATCCCCAGCGACGGGCTATTGTTAACCAATGTGATCTCTGGCGACGGGTTGGCTCCTGAGACCGTGACATCTACCGACGGTCGTGCGTAAAACCCCGTGGAATCTAGCCACAGGTAGGCTGGGAGGCCGTGAAATCCGCTGACGGTCGCGGGGAACCGAGGTTGTAATGATCTGCAATATCTCAAACCCCCTGGGCGGGATTTCCTTACACGCCTGTTTCAGGATGCTTCGCGTTGTTAGCGGTTTCAGGTTGCGTCTTGGATGGGGGAGGGCTCAAGCAGCAGTTATCACCGATTGCCGAGGTATTCCATAATGCGTGACCAGATGCGTTGTGTTTCCTGGAAGTCACGGTAATGTTTCTCCACGTTCTTGTGGTATTTATCCAGGTCGGATGAGATATTCATGAATGCCGGTTGCTCGAAGTGAGCACAGATTTTCGGCAACGTTTCCTTGAGACGCTCTCGCATTTCTTCGATCACCTGTGAGTAACGATGTGGTTGCGTGACATACAGCAGCAATGGCTTGTAGCGAATCCATCCTATGCAAGCCTTGTAGAAACGATCCATGACCCCTTCGTGGCGAGCATCGATGAACTTCAATCGGATTGGGAGGACGCCCTCGAGGAGGTGATTATAGGTAGAGAATCCATCATGGAACGTGTAGCATGGCACGCGCAATACTGTTCGCTCGGTCAGGCAGGTGCTCAAGAACGTATCCTCTCCTCGCGCTCCTGGCGGGTTGTAGAACGGGAAAACGCGGAGGGGATCCGTCAGGTTGATACACAAGTTGGCGCCGGATATGAACTTGGCACGGTTGATTTCGGGTACTTCCACGGCGCTATCACTGGTCAATATCTTAGTATCCGCATAGGTCACGCCACCGTTGCTCATAACGGTCTTAATGTTATCCCAGTTGAGAATGTCATTGCTGATGGCTTCTATGAAGGACCGGAAATCCGACTCAGTCATAGTATCACTGTATTCCAGGTATGGAATGGGAGATATGTAACCACAGTGATGCCCGTGGGTTAGGTCCGCGTTGGCGATATACCTGAGATGTGTTGACAATACATGCTGCCCACCCCAAATAGCCGTCTTCCGCGTGTTGGTCACCGCTACGGGATACTCATCATCGTCGAGGAAAATAAGGCACTCCATATTGTCCGCGATCGCGCTGTATAGAACGGCGTTGCGCTTGGCGGCGTACCCTTTTCCGAAAAGCATCCTGGATTGTTCAATGCTGATGACGCCTTGCGCAACCAACTCCGCGATCTCTTCCTCTATTGCCATGCTCCCGATGAATTTGACGCTGTCTATCTGCGCAACTAGTTCGCGTGGTATATTTATGTAATCTGTGACCTGGGTCTTGTGATACCCAAGGTCATATGCGACGAGGAGGTTCAGAGTAATCCGCTTGTCCTCGACCAGGCCGGACTCCATCCAATTGTGGACGTATGCCCTCAGTACCCTCTGAAAACTCTTTCTGCCCGTTGCGAAACCGATACCAACCGTGATGTTCTTGCCATTCTTCACGATGATCACTACCCTCTGGTACCTTCTGCGTGTAATCGACCACTGCGCACCTTCTAGTATCACGAGATCCGCATTGTCCCGACACAGGAATCTGGGCTATGCCGATGAACTGCCGGTGAATCGGATTCGAGTCGTCGTGACAAGTGGTTCAATTGCGAGGTTCATTGATTCACACTATGACGTCTGTCCGCCTATGGTTGTAACTCAAACCTTCCACATTCATCACATCGATTCCTGCATCGAATCGCCATAGCGAACTGCGGGGACGAGTCCTATGGATTAAGGAGTTCACTGAGTGGGGGAGGGTCCTACCTGTATACCCGGATTGCGGCCGGAGACGTATCATGTGCCGCGATGTTTACCAGTTCTTCCGGTAGAGTCGAACCTGGTGGGAGTCGACCAACCGGGAAAGAACCGCCGCGGCCGTATCCCCTCCGGGAAGAACAAGGCTAGGGGCTATTTCCGCCAGTGGAACGAGGACAAACGCCCTGTTCTTGAGTTCTGGGTGAGGAACGACCAATCTACCGGTGGATATCCGCGAATCGCCGATCAGCAGGATATCGATGTCAATGGGGCGTGGACCCCAACGTACCCCTTGCTCCCTCCCGAGGTCCCTTTCGATCTGCTTGCACAGGGCCAGCAACTCCACCGGGGGAAGGGATGTTTCCGCCCCCAGGACGGCATTCAAATACCAGGATTGATCCGCCGGCCCCACGGGTTCCGTCTCGTAGAGGGAGGACCGGCTCCTAACCCGTACGGCGGGGTGGGCATCCAGCCCGGCCACCGCGAGGGCCAGCATCTCTTCCCGCCGTCCTACGTTCCCGCCCAGGCCCAAATATACAGGGGTCAATTCCTCCGCCACCTCCGCACGTCGACTGCAACATAATCGATTAGCCCGCCCACAGGGGCCATCGGCTTTCTCACCTGAATCCGCGCACCCTTGACGGGGAAGCCCTCGATTATGCGATCGGCTATCGCACCGGCCAGGGCCTCGATGAGGTTGAACCGCTCCCCTTCCACGATCTGCTTCACGAGTTGGAAGACCCTTGAATAGTCCACTGTATACGCCAGATCGTCCCGCCGCGCGGCCTGGTCGAGATCAAGGTACAGGACCAGATCCACGACAAATGGTTGCCCCATCTCCTTCTCGTGCGGCAACACGCCGTGCCACCCATAAAAGGTCATGCCCTTGATTATCAAGCGATCGGTCATGCCGGGTCTCTCCCCGGGTCCCTCCAGCGCACGATGGCGTCGGTCATCCGGGCCACCCTCACCATCTCCTTCACATCGTGGACCCGAACGATATCCGCTCCGTTGGCGATGCCCAGCGCGACGGTCACCGCCGTTCCCTCAAGTCTCTCCGACGGCGGCAAGTCGAGCACCTTCCCGATCACGCTTTTGCGCGAAGTGCCGAGCAGAATGGGCTTTCCAAGGTCTTTCAGTTCGCTGAGCCGGGCCAGTATTTCCAGGTTATGCTCCAAGTTTTTCCCGAACCCGATGCCGGGGTCGATGATCACCATTTCCGCCGGTATGCTGGCCTCCTCCGCGATGCTAAGACTCTCCCTGAAGAATCCGCGCAGTTCATCCATTATGTTCCCGTATTCAGGCCATTCGCGCCGCCGGTGCTCGGAAAGGCCGTGCATGACTACGACTGGGACCCTGAACTCGGCCACTACAGCGGCCATTTCTGGGTCACCTCGCAGCCCTCCGACATCGTTGATCATGCTGGCTCCGGCTCGCAGCGCTTCCCGGGCAACACGAGCTTTGTACGTATCGATCGAGATGGGAAGGGGCAACTCCCCGGCCAGACGCTCGATTACGGGGAGGACCCGGTCCATCTCCTCCTCCGCCGACAGGGGCGTTGCCCCCGGACGGGTCGATTCCCCTCCGACATCGATTATGTCGGCTCCTTCGGACGCCATTTGCCTTGCGTGGGCGACGGAGGCATCTACTGCCTGATATAGCCCGCCATCGGAAAATGAATCCGGAGTCGCGTTGAGGATGCCCATGACGAGCGTCCTGGCGCCGAATTCAAGCACGACTTATCGCCTCCATCTTCAACCATCCCGTCGCCCGCGCAACAGCGCCATGGCCTCGGCCCGCGACGCGGGGTCCCGCCTGAATATGCCTCTGATCGCCGACGTTACCGTAATCGCACCGGGCTTGTTGACCCCCCTCATACTCATACACAGATGCTCCGCCTCGATCACCACCACTACTCCGCGAGGATCCAGCCTATCCATGATAATGTCCGCGATGAACGAGGTGAGACGTTCCTGAACCTGGGGTCTCCTCGCGGCCGCGTCCACTACGCGCGCCAATTTACTTAATCCGGTGATCCTGCCCTGGGGGATGTACGCCACGTGAGCACGACCGAAAAACGGCAAGAAATGATGCTCGCACATGGAATAGAATGGTATATCCTTTACGAGCACCATTTCTTCGTGCCCTTCGTCGAATTGCACGGATAGATCCTCACCCGCATCGCGATTGAGGCCGGAAAAGATCTCGTTATACATATCGGCAATACGGCGGGGCGTGTCGCGAAGCCCCTCGCGAGCGGGATCCTCCCCAATCGCTTCGATAATCATGCGAACCGCTTCTTCGATCTTCTTCTTGTCCAACGCCCTTACCCTCCGGTATCACGGCTGTCAAGCCTAAGTCCGCGCGCGATGACGGCCGCAAGCGACGCAATATTCGGCGGCCCAGTCGGAATCCGGTCCACGGCCAGGTGCGATTCGGTCTCTGCGAGGGTCGGTGGAACAGACTCGATCGAGGGCGCGCGGCAGACCCCTGCTGTCTCCTCGTTGAAGACGGTATCGGGGAGGTCCTCCAAGTCCTGGTCTAGTCCTAGTCATCGTTGTTAACGCCGGTTTGTTTTGGAGCCAAGTATACCCGGCTGAGTCCCTTCCGTCAACTATCCGCCCTCCTCCATCCAATCCGCTTTTGACTCGTGGGTGGAGCACCTACATATCTATGCCTGGAGGGAACGCGGATGTCCTGCAACACTGCCAAAGGCGACCGATGTACCGTCGAGTATAGTAACGTTCGAGTATGTGATATAGAAACAAGCCCAGGTCGGTGAGGCGCACGACGGAGGAAATGCGCCTCGCCAGACCCAGTCGTTCCAAGGCGTTGACCAGATGCGGAAGGGCGGGGATCGATAGCGCCTCCGGAGCCTGGAGGTCGAACGTTCCCTCGTAACACCTCCAGAAGAGCCAGTACAGTGCCGACTCCATTGCGCTCAAAGGGGTGCTCAAGGCGACCGGTGACGTCCCGGCTCCGATCGCATTGATGTAAGATTCCACACTGAAGGTGTTCAACCAGAAGCGGCGGCCCAAGTGGGATGCCGCTCCCACGCCTATCCCTATATAATACTCCCTCGTTATCGAGGTGTACTTTCGTGCGCTCGGCTTCGTCCATGTCCAAACCGATGAGCGCTCGTAACCAGCCCGGCTTCCGGCTGAATCTATGGCAGTCAGTAGGCGTAGCTGTTCCCGCAGGGATAACGGGGATCGAATGCTGGTGAACGGGAAGTCCATCAGGGGATATGCTGAGACCTGGTCGACCCCGTACTTGAATATCTGGGTCATGTCCGAAAGGACCGATTCCGTACTTTGACCCGGAATCCCCGTAATCAGGTCGACGTTAACTGAAAAGCCCCCGGTATCAATCAGGGTCTCGAGGGCCCTTACCGCTGTCGCTGGGTCATGGCTTCTGCCTAAGCGATTCAGGACCTCATTATCCAGCGACTCGACGCCGAGGCTTACCATCTCGACCCCGGTCTCCCTCATACAGTCGATTGTGGACGGAACAATATCATCAGGATGCACTTCCACCGCAATGTCCGCCCCAGGCACTAGATGCGGGCGCATGAGACCGACCAGCGATTCTATTGCCCCGGGCAATGTCAGCGGTGTTCCTCCGCCGAAATAGATACTGGAGATCCTGGCGCCGTTGAGGTCGGAAATGATCTGCTTGGTCTCGGAATTCAGGCAGTGCGAGTAGGACTTTGCAATCTCGCGCTCGTACAGCACTTTGTTGTATGGGCAGAAAGGGCATATGGAGCGGCAAAACGGGATGTGGACGTAAATCCCTACTGGGTTCGGGATGGACGCCCCCTCAAGGGAGCATGGACCGGGGTGGAAAACGAATTTCCCCCAAGAGCCGGTCATTATGCGATATAAAACGCGATCGAAGGACATTGGCATGGCGACACGCTTCCTTGTCTTGCCGGGGCTATCCTCCATGGCGTCTGCGGTGTCCTGGACGACATTCCAGATTTCGATTACGATAGCATTAATCCACGCGGTCGTGGCTCAGTGCTGCTGACGTCGCGCCAATCGGCGAAACACGGGAGGTGCGTTCCATGCCTCTAGTCTTGCTGCTGGTGGGGCTGTTGATCCTGGCGGTACTAATCCCCGGACGGCCGCGCATGGTGGTACGGTGCATCACGCTGTTCATCATGTGCATTATTGTTCTGCCCCTCATGATCCTGGTCAATACCGCAGGTTGGACCACCAGACTGATGCTGCTCGATCCATCCTTTCATCTCGCGATGCTTAAGAAGGCCGACATCTACGCCGCGGTGCCCGACCTGTTGAGCGAAATGATCGGCCTCGAACTAGAGAAAAAGGCCGATCTAAAGCCCGTTCAACGCGACGAGGCGCTGAGACTGTTGCGTGCGGGGATTGCCGAGAGCGTGCCCCCATCGTGGGTCGAGAGTGAAATGAGCCGACTAGTGTCGGGGTCTCTCGACTTCCTCAAAGGGGGCAGCCGGCCGCCCGAACTGAGCGTGAGCCTGCGCGATCCAAAAGCAAAAGCCATTGAGTTTCTCGCCGCGCAGAAGATGCCCTCTCCATTTCTCGCGGAAATCAAGAAGATGATGTCCGGGCTACCTGACGAGATTTCGCCTTTTGGACCCACTGACACGCAAACCGGTATGGCGCTGGCCGGAATAAGGCCGCAGGTACAGATGGTCATGCTGGCGGGCCCTGCCGCATCACTGGCGACGATGGTGCTGTTGCTTCTTGCGTGGCTTGTGTCGGGGAGGAGCCGCGCGTTTGCCGCGTGGCTGGGCTCGGGGTGCCTGCTGGGGGGGATCGGTGTCGCTGTTCTCAGCATGGCAGGTAAGATATCCCTCCTGCGAATGACGGGAGGCCTCATGCTGCCACATCCATTCAGTGTCTTGCCGGTTCAAGCCTGGGCCGAACTCACCATTCTTAAGGTCCTCGCCACAGTCCAGATGGCGGGGAGTGGGGTGGCCGTTGCGGGAGTCCTATGTTTCGCTGTTCCACTTCTGGTCAGGCGGCTGCCCGCCAAAGGGGCGGCCCCGACAGCTCCCAAACATTGAATAACAGCTTCATTACGTTCGTCGCGCATCCTCGGCTATTGTAATGCTCCTCGCCAACATCTTGTTGGACCAGAAGCCAGAATTTGTCTTTGCTGTACTTATCATTGTAAGGCTGCTAATGCGTGCGGCATGCGTGTTGTCTTGGAAACAGCCGTTGTAGTATGATGGGGTATCCACAATACGCTTGTGCTGCGTCATAAAGGATGTGTTACGGCGGTTGCCCCGTGTCTCTTGCAAGAGGGACGGCGTGTGCAGTTGCAATTGTTGTCGCAGGAGATTTGCATGGTCTGACTATCTCAAACAGGAGAGTGAAACCTGCCGTGACTATGCTTGAGGAGGTACGGGACTTTGCCCAGGTGGCGGTGGATGCTATAGCTGCCGTGATAGGCGTGGAAGTGGCTATTGTCGATGAGAATCTGGCTACAATCGCTGGTTCTGGCAGATATGGCAGATACGTCGGAAGGGTTTTGAAAAGCGACACAGTTTCCGCGCGGGTGCTTGCCGAAAATCGTACGATGGTGGTGCAGGATCCCCCACACGACGAACTCTGTATGGGCTGCTCTTCAAAGGAATCCTGTACAGATTCCGCTGATATTATTACGCCACTTGTCATT
>JAHDPS010000358.1 GCA_018434225.1 Bacillota bacterium | reverse complement strand
TACACATCCCGCTTCATCAGCAGAGGGGACAAACTCTATGCCTCGTGCGATATGAAGCCGGGTAGGATGGTTAGGATACACCTCACGCCGAAGGAACGTGTTGATAAGTAGCAAGCAGGCTGGTAGAATTGTGATAGCGAGATCACATCACAAACGCCTGAACGGATGCCGAGTATCTGGGCGGACGGGAGGGCCAACTTCGAGGCCGACCTGATCTGAGGGTGCTAAGCACGACCTGAGGACGAGGGGACTACCTGGGAAGCGGAGGACCGCCCACCGGGCATTTCCCGGTGGGCTTTTCATTTGGAGGTAATCGAATGTGGAGGTGTTCTAATGGCTGAGACGGGTTCCAAAAGAATCGGCGTAGTGGGCATCGTCGTCGAAGATCGACTCCACGCCGCCGCTAAGGTCCAGGACATCCTGACGAGGCACGGTGATGTAATCGTGGGTCGGATGGGGATCCCTTACGACGAGCGAAAGGTGGCGGTAATCGCCCTCATAGTCGACGGGACCACGGACGAAGTCGGGTCCCTGACAGGGAAACTGGGATCCGTCCCCGGGGTCTTAGTGAAGAGTGCGCTGACGGCCAAATGAACGTCAGGGGGCTACTCGACATACTCAAGGCCGAAGACGAGTTCGAGGGGTTTATCCGGGCGGCCGACGAGGCCAGGGCCCGCGGCGTGGGCGATTGCGTCCATCTCAGGGGTCTCATTGAGTTCTCAAATTACTGTCGGAAGGATTGCCTTTACTGTGGATTGAGGCGTTCAAACGCCGCTCTACCCCGGTACAGGATGGCGCCGGGAGAGATAGTCGAGGCCGCACTCGAAGGGGCGCGGATGGGGCTGGGGACCGTCGTTCTACAGTCCGGCGAGGACGCGTGGTACACAGCCGGCATAATCGAGAAGATCGTGGGATCGATCAAGGAACAGAGCGGGCTCGCCGTCACACTATCCGTGGGGGATCGCATAAAGCGCGATTACGCGCTGTGGAGAAGGGCGGGCGCGGACAGGTATCTCCTCAAACACGAGACAAGCGACGAGGCCCTGCACTGGACCATGAGGCCGGGCTGCGGGCTGGGGGATAGGCTGCGGAACCTGGAATGGCTGATGGATCTCGGGTACGAGGTCGGATCGGGGATTATAGTTGGTCTGCCGGGCCAGGGGATTGAATCCATCGCGAGGGACGTCTCTTTCATGAGGGATTTAGGCGTGCACATGGCATCGGCCGGCCCTTTCATCCCCCATGCCCAGACACCCCTTAAGGGCTGCGAACCGGGCTCCGTCGACCTGACGCTGAGGGTCATCGCCGCGATGAGGCTCGAGTTGCCGTGGGCGAATATCCCCGCCACCAGCGCCCTCGGCACGCTGGACCCCCTCGCTCAATTAACGGCCCTGGGGTGTGGCGCTAACGTGCTGATGCCGGATATCACACCGGGGCCCTACAGGAAGATGTACGAGATATACCCCGGCAAAGTGGGCTCGCTTGAGACCCCCGCGCAATCCTTTGCGAGGTGCCGCAAGATCGTGGAATCAGCGGGCCTTGCGGTCGGGACCGGGCAGGGGGGTTGCGCGCGACTCCCGGGCCGTGCGGGGCGCTCGATGGCAAACGACTGGACTGATCGAAAGGACGCATGAATGCCCGGACGGCCGTACGACTGAACGGCTGGAGACATCAAGGAACTCGGGAGGTATGATTGTATGGCTCAGACAGCGGATTTCATAGATGAGAAAGAGATATGGGACATCCTCGAGACAGGCAAAGCGCCATCGAGGAGTCTCTTCGAGGAAATCCTATCCAAGGCGGGAGAGGCGCGGGGGATTTCCGCCGGAGAGTCGGCCGCCATGCTCCAGGTCACGGACCCGTCGTGGCTCGACGAAATGTACGCCGCGGCCAGGGACATCAAAGAGCGCATATACGGAAAACGGCTGGTGTTGTTCGCACCCCTCTACGTCAGCGACTATTGCGTCAACAACTGCACGTACTGCGGCTACCGCAGGGATAATCGCTTCCACCGGCGCCGCCTCACGATGGAGGAAGTATCCAAGGAGGTCAGGATACTGGAATCTATGGGCCATAAGAGGCTCGCCATCGAATGCGGTGAGGACCCCGTGAACTGCCCAATCGATTACGTGACGGACGTCATCCAGGCGGTATACTCAACCTGGAACGACAACGGGAATATACGCAGGGTTAACGTCAACATAGCGGCCACGACCATCGAGGAATACCGCTTGCTCAAGGAGGCCAAGATCGGGACGTACATCCTGTTCCAGGAGACGTACGACCGCGGCACGTACAGATCCGTGCATTCGGGTCCGAAGCAGGACTACGACTGGCACACCACCGCCCACGACCGCGCGATGCGGGCGGGTATCGACGACGTCGGGATTGGGGTATTGTTCGGCCTCGCCGATTGGAGGTTCGAGGTCCTCGGCCTCCTGCAACACGCCGCCCACCTGGACCGAGAATTCGGGGTCGGGCCCCACACCATCTCCGTCCCCAGGCTAAGGCCTGCCGCGGGAGTCGACATCGACCAGTACCCTCACCTCGTCACCGACAGCCAGTTCAGGCGCATCGTGGCGGTCCTGAGGCTCGCAGTGCCGTACACGGGCATGATACTGTCCACCAGGGAGAGGCCCGGGTTCCGCGACGAGGTCATCGCGACCGGCATATCGCAGATAAGCGCCGGCTCGTGCACCGGAGTGGGCGGCTACAGCGCGGAAACGCGAGCGTGCGGCGGCGGTGTCGCAGGAGGCGGTGCCGCTTGCGCCGCTGCCGCTTGCGCCGGCGGGAGCGGGGGTGCCGCTGGGGCTGCGAGCTACGAGTCGCCGCAGTTCAAAGTGGACGATACCCGCAGTCCGGACGAGATAATCCGCAGCCTCGCAAAATCGGGGTACATCCCGAGCTATTGCACCGCCTGCTACAGGCAGGGACGCACGGGCGACAGGTTCATGGCGCTGGCGAAGACGGGCAAGATCAAGGAGGTTTGCGCGCCCAACGCCATCCTAACTTTCAAGGAATACCTCCTGGACTACGCGACCGAGGAGACCAAGCGGGCAGGCGAACATGCCATTGAACAGCACCTAGCCACGATTCCTTCGGACGAGGTGCGCGAGGAGACGAAAAGGCGGCTCCGACTAATCGAGGCGGGGACGCGCGACCTATATTTCTAGGTGAGCATGAAACCCGAAGCGTCGGCGCGGGAACGGAGTGATCGGGAATGCCGGGATTGAATGAGACCCCGACGAGCGAACGACTGCACATTGCCGTATTCGGACTCAGGAACGCGGGCAAATCCAGCCTCGTGAACGCGATAGCGGGCCAGGACGTCTCCCTGGTCTCGACGGTGCCGGGGACGACCACCGACCCCGTGAGCAAGGCGATGGAGATGCCTATCCTGGGACCGATAGTACTGATTGACACCGCGGGCATAGATGACGAGGGGGACCTAGGGAGGATGCGCGCGGGGAAAGCCATGTCCATCATGGATAGGGCGGATATCGCGGTGCTGGTGATCGATCCGTGCAAAGGGGTGTCCACCTGGGAGAAAGACGTCGCCGGGCTGGCCGCGGCACGGGGCGTCCCAGTGGTCGCGGCAATCCATAAGGTCGACCTGATTACCGCCGGAGAGGCGTCCGAGGCCACGAAAGAGGCATCCGACAGGTTGGGGCTGGGGCAATCAGTGGTACGGGTTGTGCAAGTGAGCACCCGCACTGGGGCAGGAATAGGGGCCCTTAAAGAAGCGCTGATCGAGGCCGCCCCCAAAGACCGGCCGGCTCCGCCTATCGTCGCAGACCTTCTCCGAGCGGGGGACGTCGTGGTGCTCGTTACCCCGATCGACCCCTCCGCGCCGAAAAGTCGCCTCATTCTCCCACAGGTGCAGGTGATTCGGGAGATCATCGAACACGGGGCGTGCGCGCTTGTGACAACAGGGGACGATCTGCCGTCCACATTGGAGACTCTGCGCGATGCGCCGCGCATCGTCATCACCGACTCGCAAGTTTTCGCGAAGGTGGCTGAGTCGGTGCCCGCCGAAGTGCCGCTCACCTCGTTCTCCATCCTCCTGGCCCGCCAGAAAGGGGACTTGGGCGGAATGGTGAGCGCGGCAAGGCTCGTGGACGAGCTCGAGCCGGGGGATCGCGTGCTCATAGCCGAGGCTTGTAGCCACCACAGGCTCGATGATGACATCGGCAAGGTCAAGATCCCGAGGTTGTTGGAAAAGCGGGTCGGTGGGGCGCTCTCATTCGGCTTCTGTTCTGGGTGGGATTACCCGCCGGACCTGGCCGGATACCGGCTGGTCATCCACTGCGGGGGTTGTATGATCAATCGGAGGGAAATGGTGTCCCGTATGAGGCGCGCGCGGGAAGCGGGGGTGCCTGTGACCAACTATGGGGTCATTCTGGCTTATCTGAACGGCATACTCGACCGCGTCATCGCGCCGTTTCGGTGCGCCGACGCCGAGTCGCACTGCGTAGCGCCTCTCGAGTCAGGACAACAGGGGAGCTAACAAAACACCCCACCGCGCCGTGAGTCGCCAACGGTTATTGAACCTGCTCTGAGCAGGTGGGTGCCCTCCCGGATGATTCATGTGTCCCCTTGCACCCAACCGGGCGGGGGCTTGCATTCCACAACCGGAGTCCGGGCTCCCAATGTGTTGGTGTTGGCTCAAACCTAGTCGGTTCGTCACGAGCACAGCAGGGCTCGATGCTGATTACAACAATATCATACGTAAAATCGTTTTTCAAGTTTACGGGGCATTCGCCTGCCATGTACTGGAATGATTGGCAGGTACAGTAAGCGCCGGGGGCGCACTATCTGCTATTGCCCCAGCCACTCTCGCAGTCATTGTCGCAGCTATTCTCGCAGATATTCCCATATCCATTTCAGCGGCTGTTTCGACGGCTATTTCGGCGGCTGTTCCCGGATGCCCAACGTCCTTATCCTGAGTTCGACTAGTTGCTCCGGGTCAACCTCCGCGGGCGCCCCCGTCATTGGGCAGCTCGCGCTCGCCGTCTTGGGGAATGCTATCACATCGCGGATACTGGCGCTGCCGGTCATGAGCATGACCAGCCGGTCCAGCCCAAAGGCGATCCCCCCGTGGGGCGGGGCACCGTATTCCAGGGCCTCCAGCAGGAAGCCAAATCTCTCGGCCGCCTCCTCATGCCCGATCATTAGCCTGTCGAGCAGGGCCTGCTGCACGTCCCGCCGGTGATTCCTTATGCTGCCGCCCCCGAGTTCCGTCCCGTTCAACACCAGGTCGTACGACTTTGCCCTGATGCGGAGCAGGTCTTTCGCGGGCGCGGAGCCGTCGAGCAGCAAGGGCAGGTCCTCGTCCATAGGCGAAGTGAACGGGTGGTGAACTGCTACCAACCTCTTTTGATCGTCGCTGTACTCGAACAGGGGGAACTCCGTCACCCAGCATAGGCTGAAACCCGGCTTGACGAGTTCGAACCTGGCGCCCATGTCGAGCCTCAGGCTACCCAGCACGGTCGCCGCGGTGCGCTCGTCGCCCGCGACGATTAGTACCAGGTCCCCCGCGTGCGCGCCGAGCCTCCCGGTGATGGAGGCCAACTCATCATCGCTCAGGTACTTCGCCGTGGGAGACTTGACGCCGTCCCCCTCCACCACCATCCATACCAGGCCTTTGGCGCCTAGGGACACTGCCCTCGCCGAGAGGTCGTCCAGTTCCTTCCTGCTCAGAGACCCTCCCCCGGGGACCGCGAAGCCCCTGACGCAGCCTCCGGAAGCGGCGGCCGACGCGAATACCTTGAAGCCGCTGCCGCGAACGACGTCGGTGAGGTCCGATATTCCCAGTCCGAATCGAGTGTCGGGCTTGTCCGATCCGAACTTGAGCATGGCTTCGGGGTAGGTCATCCTGGCGAACGGCCTGGGGAGCTTCGTATCCAGGGTTTCATCGAATACCTCGCGTATCATGTCCTCAACGAGGGCCATCACGTCGTCGGCCTGGACGAAGGACATCTCCACGTCCACCTGGGTGAATTCGGGCTGGCGGTCCGCACGGAGGTCCTCATCGCGGAAACACCGCGCTATCTGTACGTATCGATCGAATCCGGCGATCATGAGGAGCTGCTTGAAAAGCTGCGGAGACTGCGGCAGGGCGTAGAACCTGCCGGGGTTGACGCGACTGGGCACCAGGTAGTCTCGAGCGCCCTCAGGCGTGCTCTTTATCATCGAAGGGGTCTCTATCTCACAAAACCCGCGGGCGTCGAAGAAGTCGCGCACGGCCTTGACTATCTTGTGCCTCATCATCAGGTTGCGCTGGGCCTCCGGCCTTCTCAGATCCAGGTAGCGATACCTCAGCCTGACGGACTCATCCGGCTCCAACCCGTTCGCGATGCCGAAGGGCGGGGTCTTCGACGTGTTCAGCACCAGCACTTTGTCGGGGACGACCTCGATCTCGCCCGTCGGGATGTTGGGGTTGACCCTGCCCTCCGGCCTCATCACCACCGTGCCGCTGATCGCGAGGACGTATTCGCCGCGCGCTTCGTCAGCCTTCGCGTAAGCGTCTCTATTGTCCGGGTTGAACAGCAGTTGCACCACGCCGGACCGGTCCCTGAGGTCCAGGAATATGAGTCCGCCGTGATCGCGCCTGCGGTGCACCCATCCCATCAGCACCACTTTCGAGCCCGCGTCGGAAGAACGCAGGTCCCCGCAATAATCAGTCCTCTTCAAATCACCCATCGTCTCCAACAAGGTCACCCCTCGGACCGCAACGCGGGTTCGCCGAACCATTTCGCCAATCCGGCGAGGTCGACGTCCCACTGTTCTCCGGTATCCATGCATCTGACCGTCCCCCGGCCGCGCGAGATCTCTTCGTCGCCGAGGAACACAACGAATCTGGCGTTCATCTTGTTCGCGTATTTCATCTGGGCCTTGAGGCTGCGCCCCATGTAGTCCATATCGGCCGCCACGCCGGCCCGTCTCAGGTTATAGAGCGCCTCGCAGCCGACCTTGAAGGCGGCTTCACCCACGGTGGCGATGAAGACGTGCGCGCGCTCGGGGCCCGGCAGGGTAACCCCCTGGTTCTCCAGCGACAATAGGAGCCTTTCCAGGCCCAGGCCGAAACCGACCCCAGGAGTCGGGGGACCTCCGATCTCCCCGATGAGCCCGTCGTATCTACCCCCGGAGCACACGGAGTTCTGCGCCCCGAGGGCCGAGGACACTATCTCGAACACCGTCCTGGTATAGTAGTCGAAACCCCTCACGAGGAGCGGATTCATCTGAAAGGCGGCTCCCGCGCGGGCGAGGCACTCTTTTACCCCGTCGAGGTGGGCCGAACAATCGTCGCACAGGTAGTCGAGGGTCTTGGGGGCGTTCCGCTGGTGCTCGCGGCATTCGTCCCTCTTGCAGTCGAGCAGCCTGAGCGGGTTCCTGGCGAACCTCTCGCGGCAATCCTCGCAGAGTCGCTCCGTCACCCCGGCGTAATAGTCGAGCAGGGCCTCGCGGTAGCGCGGCCTGCACTCCGGGCAGCCGATGCTGTTCAGCTGCACGGTGAGGTTCTCCAGGCCGAGCCTTGCGAACAGGGTGAGCCCCACCGCTATAACCTCGGCGTCTACAGCCGGGTGCTCGGCGCCGAACACCTCGATCCCGAACTGGGTGTGCTGCCTGAGCCTGCCGCTCTGCGGCCTCTCGTAGCGGAACATCGGGGCTATGTAGTACATCTTCACGGGCTGGGGGCCCGAGTACATCCTGTGCTCGACGTACGCGCGCGCGGCGGCGGCCGTGCCCTCCGGACGCAACGTTACACTCCTCTTGCCCCTGTCGAGGAACGTGTACATCTCCTTTTGAACGACGTCGGTAACCTCGCCGGCAGTGCGAACGAACAGCTCGGTCTGCTCCAGCACCGGTGTGCGGATCTCGGAGTATCCAAACAGGCGGCACACTTCGCGCGCCGCCCCTTCAACGTATCGCCACTTGGGTGTGTCTTCCGGCAGGGTATCGAGCATGCCCCTCAACGCGGAGGCAAGCATGTACACCCCTCCTTGTCATGGATACATTCTATAGAGCAGGGGTGGAAAAGTCAACGAACGCAGGGCGTCAGAGCGCCGTGTGATTGGACGCGCCGCATTACACGGCAGCAGACCGAAGATCCGTGCTCCTACGCACGGTTCACCGCCAAACCCGTGCGCTACAGCACGCTTCGCAGCCGAATCCGTGCGCTACAGCACGCTTCCCAGCCAAACCCGTGCGCTACAGCATGGATCGCGGCAAGATCCGTGCGCCACAGCACGCATCGAGTCGATCCGTGTGTAGGAGCAACATACTCTTGGTGGATCCGTGCGCTACAGCATGGATCGCGGCAAGATCCATGCGCCACAGCACGCTTCCCAGCCGAATCCGTGCGTAGGCGCACGGGTCGGAGTCGCCGCCCGCCGGTGGCGGCGATGAGCCCGAATACCGGCCGGGGCGGCCTGGCGGCAGGCTGGTACAGGCCTGGTGGCGGGCATGGTGGCAGACCTGGCGTATGTGCTGGCACCCTGCGGCGCCAGTGCCGGAGCAGAGCCGCTCAGCCCTCAGAGGAATGGGTTCGAGACCCTCTCCTCGCCGATAGTAGTCGACGGGCCGTGACCCGGGTAAACCTCGAAGTCGTCGCCGAGAGGGAGCAACTTGTCCTTGATGGAGACCATGAGGTCATCGAACGACCCCCCGGGGAAATCGGTGCGACCGACCGAGCCCGCAAACAGCGTATCCCCGGTGAAGACCTTGCCGTCGCCCACGAGGCATATCCCGCCCTGCGTGTGCCCTGGAGTCTCCAGCACTCGCAGGGAGATCTCGCCTATCCGCACTACGTCGCCGTCCTTGAGCAGTCTGTCCGCGGCGGCCGATCTCACCGCGGTGCCCGCGAGAAGGCTGAGGTTCTTCGCTGCGCTGGTCAGCATCTCCGCGTCCCCATCGCCGATCATGATGGGCGCCCCCGTGGCCTTCTTGATCCGGTCGTTTGCCGCCATGTGGTCCACGTGGCCGTGAGTATTGATGACCGCCACGATTTCGAGCCCGAGGCCCCTCACAGCGCACATGATCGTCTCGGCGTCCCCGCCGGGGTCGATCACGGCCCCTTTGTTGGTCTTCTCGCAACCCACGATTATGCAGTTGGCCTGGAGAAGGCCCACCGGCAGCGTCTCGACTATCAAACGACTCACCACCCTGACGATTTGCTCGCGGGCTGGACGTCGAGGAAGCGTACAGCCTGATTCCAGGACGGCGCCGCGCCGCCGCACTGCACTGGTGTGCCGCATCCTCGACGCAGTGCCTCACGGGAGCCATGGCGCGGACGCGGAAAAGCACTAGAACTCCTTCTTGCTGTCGAGGAGGATCGTGACCGGGCCGTCGTTCCGGATATCCACCATCATCATTGCCTGGAATACGCCCGTCTTAACGGGGATGCCGGTTGCCGCCAACAGACCTGCCACCAGCTCGTACATACCCTCGGCTCGGGACGGGGACGCCGCCCCGGAATAGCTCGGTCTTCTGCCCTTCCTGCAGTCGCCGTAAAGGGTGAACTGCGAGATAAGGAGGACCTCGCCACCCACTTCCCGCAAGGCAAGATTCATCTTCCCCGCCTCATCCTCGAACATCCGGAGGTTGGCTATCTTATCCGCGATATAACGCGCGTCCTCTTCGGTATCTTCCGAACCGACGCCGAGGAGGACCGTGAATCCCCTGCCTATCTCCCCTACCAGACCGCCGGAGACCCGGACCGAGCTGCTTGAAACCCTCTGCACTACCGCCCTCACCGGAATCCCCCTTATGCCCCCGGCCTGGTTCCCGGCTTGCCGTGATCCCGCACCACTCTCTCGACGTCCAGCACGTCCTTGACGCTGTGAATCTTGTTCTTAATGTATTTCAGGTGCTCGAGATCCCTTATCTCGAGCACGAGACTGACCACCGCATTCATGTGTTTCGAAGTGAGCGCCTTCGCGGACAGTATGTTCGTTCTCGTGTCGGCGACGACATTGGCTATGTCCGACAGCAGGCCCGGCCTATCCATCGCGGTGACGCTTATCTCGACGGGGTAGGAGGAATCATGTTCGAACCAGGCGACCTCCACCAACCTCTCAGGTTCGTCCGAGTAGTGGACGATGTTGGGACAGTCGACCCTGTGGACGGAAACACCGCGCCCCCTGGTGATGAACCCAATGATCGGATCGCCCGGCACCGGGTTGCAGCATCGCGAGAATCTTACCAGCAGGTTCTCCATCCCGCGAACGACCACTCCCTCACCTGTTTTCTTCCTGGCGGGGGCCTTGGTCTGGAAGGGCAAGGCCTCCTCGGCTATGCCGATCGGTTTCACCGTCTTCTTGATCTCTTCCCGCAGTCTGGAGGCGATGTACTGGGGTGTGAAGCCGCCGTACCCTATCGCGGCGAGCAGATCCTCCCTGCTGATGAAGTTCATCTTCTTAGCCAGATCGTCCATCATCTCGTCGCCCATCACGCGGGATGTATCCAGGACCTGACGCTCCACCTCTTTCTCGAGGAGATCCTTCCCCTTGGCCACGTTCTCGTCGTGGCGCTCCTTTTTAAACCAAGCGCGGATTTTGCTCCTGGCGGCAGAGGTCTTGACCATATTTATCCAGTCACGGCTCGGACCGTTGGAATGCTTCGAGGTGAGTATCTCGACGATATCGCC
>JAHDPS010000302.1 GCA_018434225.1 Bacillota bacterium | reverse complement strand
TACGCGATCAGATCGAGCGAGCGTCGCTCCAGATTGCGCCGCCCAGCGGTCATCGCCTGGTCGCCAGTCGCATCCTCGCCGCTCGAAGAGTACCCATAGACCGCATTCGCGCGCGGGTATCCGCCATCGGCCCATCTATGCCCGCGCTCATTCGTACCCGAGCCATCCCCAACCGACACGGCCAGGCTCTGAACTTGCAGGCCCTGTTCCACCAGGTCTCTCCTGAGATCGTCCATCCGCGTCTCGATTATAGTGCGTACCTCCGGGTCGCTCACTTCGAACCTCGCCGAGAGTCGCCCGCTCTCCATACTTACCTTCAGAACCACCCGGCCCAGAGATTCAGGTTTCAACCGGATTTCCACCTCTGTCCTGTCCGGGAACTTGAGTACCCTGGCGCGGTCGACGATCTGCCTGACGATTTCGCCCGTCTCGGACGCCGTCTTCGGGGTGGGCGAACCGACGCCGCGAGCGCCTTCAGCGCTGCCCGCCTCGGCCATAAAGGGGGCCGGCCCAGCCACCGACAACCTTTCACCCTCCCGATCCTCCGCGGTTATCCGCCGGGATTCTCCGTCTCTCGCGGGGCGGATGCCGCCCTCGCGGGTCCCGATGGCTGCCATCCTGTCCTCCGGATCGACCTCGCTCGCGGTACCTTTCGCCATCGTCAACGCCTTCTCGGCGCCCGCCGGGACATCCCCTCTCGGAGCGGGGATATCGACCCTCGCGGGGCCGCGCCCACCGCGGTTTCCCTCCGGTTTCGCCGGTTCCCGAACCACATCCATCGTCGCCGCCGGCGGCCCGTCCTGCGATTCCACGACCACGTTGTCCCCCACCGCGGGCCCCTGCTCGTAAGCAGACGCCGCAGTCGCGTGGAACACCGCGCCGTCAGCGCCCGGGTTCACTACAACGTCCACCATCCAGTCCACCAGGCCATGCGCGGAGCCGCCCTCGGCGCGGTTGAACGATTCGGGCGTTCGCGTCGGCACGTCACCATCCCCGGTCTCCTCCAACCGGTAGGTCTCCTCCAACTCGTCGGCCCCCTCCAACCGCGACGCAACAGGTAGAGGAACCCCGTCCCCCGCTGGAACCTTCGCGATTTCGCCCGAAGGGCCACCCACCGCGAGGCAGATTGGGTCGGGACCGGTCTCGGAGGGTTCTCGAGCGCCGGAGTCCATCCCAACAGGCGAGGAAAGGGAAGACAGGACGCTCATGAGTATCGCGGACCATAGTCCGCCGGAGCCATCGGCATTCGCCCCCTTCTCCGCGCACCTGCGCTCCCCGGCTACGGGCGTCGCGCCTTCCACATCGAGCGGGCACCCGCCAATCGCCATCATCATACTCGCCATCCTCTGATTCACCCCCTTTGCGGATCGAATACCCTGGGATTATCTAACCGGCCGGAGCGGCCGCAGTACCAGGCCCCTTCGTCATCGCATGTCGTATCCCGCCAACCTCATCAAGGACGCATTGCTCTTCCTTGAACATGGCGGCCACGTGTTCGTTCCGGCGCTTCGCCCTGAGATTTTCCAACACCCTCGTTTCCTGCCGCGCCTCGATCAGTCGTTGCCTGCATATTTCGACCTCGTCGCGCCCGTTTTCCACCCTCAATTCCTGCGTCTCCGCCTCCCCATCGAGGTGGTTCAGATACCCGGCGGCCCACGATAGACTCCATGGAGCGATGCCGCCTGTCGCCATGTTCCGGAACTCGTCCTCGTATCCCCGGAGGCTGCTCAGTATCGAGGCGAGCACGCCTTCCTCAGCCTCCAACCTGGCCCTGGCGCCCGCCAGTTCCACCTGGCGGACGGACTGGATCGCCTCCTTGGCGTTTAGCACCCGCTCCAGCCTGAACCGGAACCTCTTCAAGCGTCCTCACCCGCCCGAAACATCTCCAGGAGCCTGGAGACCGAATCTTCGTACGCCACCTTTTCCCGGGTCGCTTGTCTCAGGAACGAGTTCACCTCATCTATCATCTTCCTGGAATAGTCATTT
>JAHDPS010000014.1 GCA_018434225.1 Bacillota bacterium | reverse complement strand
GCCGGTTGTGGCTGCATGCGAGAAATCGCCGGTCGTGGCGGCATGAGCCCTGTAGCCGGTTGTGGCTGCGTGAGCCTGGTTGCCGGTTGTTGCTGCGTGAGCCATGTAGCCGGTCGTGGCCGCGTGAGCCTCACAGCCAGTTGTGGCCGCGTGAGCCTCACAGCCGGTTGTGGCTGCATGCGAGAAATCGCCGGTCGTGGCGGCATGAGCCCTGTAGCCGGTTGTGGCTGCATGAGCCTGGTTGCCCTTGGTGCTCTTGGCCTGTTTGGAGATGAACGACGTGGCAGCTTCTATGATGCCCCCAAGCCCAATCTCTGTGTCGATGCGAATTCTCGACACGGCGATCTTGCTGTCGCCGGACCCCTTCTGGGACTTCCCGTCGCCTCTGACTTTGCAGAAGCGACTGGATACCGGCGGATAGTAGTTGAATGTGTCCAATGGATTCTCGCAGATGTGGAAACCGTTTCGGCAGCAGCAGATGGGCTCCTCGTCGATCTTATACTGCTTGCCAACCTCGTACTGGAAGCCAAGGCACATCAGGTTTTTGTCGAAGCCCTTGAAGCCCTGTATGCTTCCCATGTCATTAGTCTCCCTTCGTTGTTAGGAGTGATTGAGGGTCAGGCAGTGGGCCATGCTTGTTACGCGATCACCTCCGGTACCGCGATAAATCAGCCTCGTCTTGCCCAAGTCGTCAGTCCCCCTTCATTTTGATGGGTCAGGCTGTCATGCAGCCCAACCGGATAATGGATCAAAAAGGCCCGCCAAATCGAGTTCGGCCGGCATGGTTATTTACTCCCAAAGGAGATATGAATGGAAAGAAAGACTGCGGGGGGACCCGAAGGTCCCGGCATTTCATTCATCCTAATCGCGCGAGGCGAAGACCAACGGGCGGATGGCTACCGCCCGGCTCTTCCTCCTGCCCGGCAGTTAGGATGCGAATTGATGCACTCAACGATCTCCCAAACCCGTGAGCCACGGCATAGTCATCGGCCGCGAGCTCTTGTGGCCACTGCCAGATTCGAGAGAAAAGACCGAGTACGGCTCGTAGCGCCTCTCGGAAGCGACCCAGGATGGCCTGAACAATAATGTACGGTGTCGCCACTGCGATCGTTGATGTGAGCGCGAGCAACTCGAAGAACCTGTCGAATGGCCAGAGTCCCGTATGAACGTGACCCAATTCGTGAGCCACAATTGCAGCGAGTCCTTCGTCTGGCAGGTCGTGGAAGACTTGTTCGTCAATGCTTACGTTACGTCCCACGCTGCAAGCCGGGTAGGAAAGATCGCCTATGCGCCATTTGATCTGTCCGGGGTCTATGCCGGCAGATTCTAGCCTGGCTTCAATGCGAGCCAGTCTAGCCATTTCTTCTTGGGTAGGCTCGCGCTGTGACAGGACTCTCTTCACTCCGCGGCTGTTCACTATCGTGCTCAGTATCAGACAAAACGCTAGGCTGCACAGCAACCTTGCGATCCCGCATCCCGTATAGGGGAACCCCATGATAGATAAGAAAAGGAGTACTGCCAAGCTAAACCGAGATACTACACTCCGTGTCCCGGCATACCTTTTCCTTATACTCTCTACGGCTATGTCCGTGCTCATGGTCGCTTCCCTCCATTTGTGATGAGCCGGAGGCACTAGAAAACCCGCCTCAATGGCGGGTCCAGTGTGCACTCCGTTTGAGTTCTTTAGGTTCAGACCGGGCCTAGAGTGGATTCATCACCACGTACTTCGCCTTGGCGCGGTCGAAATCACTGCTTCCAGTCTCAGATACGATCTTTCTCGCATTCGCAATGATCCGCTTGGCTCCTTCGCGTTGGGACTGTCCCCATCGTATTGCCGAGGACCTGACGTAACGCAGGTCTTCATCGTACCAGTGCGTCACCAGCCACTTCTGTTCCACCAGGGCCTCAATAGCCAGGCCGCAGCGTTCGTCCTGAATGTTGAGAAAGCAGTCCATCATTAGCGGCTCACCCGGCTGATCATATATCCGAATGTCCAGCCGGATCAGCGGACAGTTGTCTATGACTGCCAGTTCAAGACGCACATCGTTTATCGCGCTCCGGCACGCCTTGATCGAGGCCAAGTCAAGATGGACAAACAGGGCACAACCGCTACTTGTCCACAAGGGTAGACATCCGAACCCCATCCGCCTGAAGGCAGCAGTCGCCTCGTCACCCAGATGCGACAAGGGCGCCTGCAGTAGATGAGACGGAATACGCACAGGGCCATCTCTCCCTATCTCGATTCTACTAGAGCCTTATGCCTTTCCGCGAATTTGTTTCTACATTCTCGGCAATAGGTAATTCTTTGTCGAGCCTTGTCGTGGGTTTTGCGGAACGGTCGTTCAATGAGCGGCTTGCCGCATTGCGGGCAGAGGCCTTCGCCTTGCCGGCGCAGCCGTTGTTTCCGCTTCTTGAACCGTTCACGGCAGGCTGGCGAGCAGAACTTCTGATCGTAACGCCACGGTGCAAACGACTTCCCACACTCGACACACGGTTTCATTCTCCAGCCTCCAAATGTTTGCTCAGCGGTTGCACTTCTCCAGCCGCGCGATGTACTCCTCGCGGCTGATCTCAATCCAACGAGATGGAAGGTCCTGGGCGACTGCGAAGAACTTCATTTCGACCCCTGCGAGGACGGGAGCGTTGCCATCATAGTCCTCAAACGCTACATCCAAATCGGCAAGGGTTTTCAGGGTTGCGATGACATCTTCGTGCGTCCGGGATTCTTTCTCCCAGGCGCGGCCGTTAAACCTGAAACCGGCCGCTTTCAGCGAATCCTTGATGTTGTACGCTTTTTCGATTCGCGCAACTCGGCCCGCATCAATCCAGAGTTCGGGGCCTGGAACCGCAAGACCTCCTGAGTAGAAAGATGTCCGTGTGAATCTGTCATATACCCTGAGGGGCACACGTCTCACCCCCTTCCATCTTTAATATCCGTTTGCGGGCTTCAGCGGCCCGCACCTCAGCAATTCTCGGGGCAGCCTCTTCGGGCGTTGCGGGGCGACAGACAGCAGTGTAGAGATAGCCGTTCTCATCCCCGACCCCAAAGGACATCCCGTCCTCGCGGATATACTTCCGAGTACAAGCAAGTACAAACAGCCACTCCGGCCCACCGTTCTGAATGTTCCGGGCAGTGTTGCGAATGACCTGCCCCGATTGCCAGCCTGAACATCCATATCCCGATCCCCCACCAATTCTTATCGCGTCAGTGGGAATCGATGGAGTCTGGCAGCCGACATGTCGATACTTGCCAGGATACCTGGCTACAATTGCCACTGAGCATTCCCCTTTCTCTTCTCTTCATGCAGCGCGGATTTCTGCAAGTACCTTGTTGATACGAGCGTCAAGCGACGCCAGCTCGTAGACTGCGGCGTCTACAAGAGATTCCTCTGTCACTTCATTGAAGGTGTCGTACGCCCGTTCCCTCTCTTCAAGCAGGCCTCTCAGGATGTCGGATTGGCCCGACATTTTGGCCTTGCGTC
Organism: Bacillota bacterium; assembly: GCA_018434225.1. Classification (GTDB taxonomy): domain Bacteria; phylum Bacillota; class Sulfobacillia; order JABLXB01; family JABLXB01; genus SM1-B181. The sequence goes on along the minus strand of JAHDPS010000014.1, from coordinate 1,512 downwards.
GTGATATCGACATGATGCGGTCTCCTTCCATTCAACAATCGTAGGTTTTCAGAAGACTAGCCCTAAAGCCAAGGGCGGGAGGCCCCTTGATTGAAGGCCCCCGCCCTTGGCTTTGCTGGTGGACCAAAACCGTTATCTGTCTACGGTGTCGGGAACGACGCGTTTACGGGCCGCAGACTCAAAGATGTCCTTCAGGCTCGTTACGGGCACGCCCTTTTGTACTTGCACCAAGCCCACTCACTACGCTCTTTCGATTAAGATCCTCAATCGTTGGGAACACTTTCTTTCCCCTCCTGTATTTCACTAATGACCTCAAGAGAAAGCAGATCGCCCGGCGCAGTACAAGACAACGCGATGGTTCCTACCGGCATCTCCACTACGCGCCTTACTCCGCTAACCCGCGGCATGAATCTCCACGGGGGAACCGCCCGATGGATCCTCAGCACCCTCCATTCGGGTGACACAAACATGACATCCACCGGGAACCGCATGAAGCAGGTGTGTATGCCGTTGCATGGCTCGAGGACCAATGCTAAACCCGGCTGAAGGCCCGGGTGAAACATGAGGCCGACCAGCCTCCGGGTGGCGTTCCCCGCCATTATCGCCGAAGAGCATACCTCCGTGCTTCTCGTCAAGTTTACGATTCTCACCGCTTTTTCACCTTCTCCGCACTCTGGCACGGAAGTCCTACCGCTATGTCCTCGCCTTACCGATTTCCTCCGCCCGATTTTGCTGGGGTCTGAGCCAAGGACCCCATGCGTGGGCCGAAGCATACCTCCGTGGTACATGGGTCTTTCCCCGCCCCAGACATGATCGGATCATACAGAACGAGGACTGGCCCGTGCGCTCCGCATTCAAACCGTTGAACTAGCGGCAGGTAGAGCGTAGCGTCAGGCCTATTCAGTCTGTTGACTATGAAGGTTCGGGTGACATGAGCGATTTGCGCACAGCGTCTCTCGTAGTCGATATGAAACGCACTGATGTGCCAAGTATGGTTTAGCCATAACAGATAGTCTCGGAATGGTTCCCACGCGGCTTCTTCCGCTGGGGCAGCAACCTCATCTTGCTGAATGTATCTCCCAATAAACAGGGAATAGCATTGGCACCACATCCATAAGCGTATTGCAGAGTCACTCGGTAATGCCCTCTCTCCGAGGTAAGCAACCTGCAAATCCTCTTCAGGGAGCACTTGATGAAGACGGTCGAATAGCTCAAAGGTCGGGAGGTCCCTGCCCGCAAGCCAAGAGTTGATGCTGGGAGGATGAATACCTGCCTGTCGGGCTAGCGTGGCCTGCGAAAAACCTCGCGCTTCCACAATGCGCCACAAGGTCGCTCGGAAACTTCTCATTCTGGCATCCGCCCCTTCGCGCGTTGGCACGGCTTTACCCCGTCTGCCTTGGCGCACGTGTACATGGTCTTGCATCCCGTGCACTGACGGCTTCCGCAGAACCATCTGGTTTGTGCCCGGAGATTCTGAAGAGCTGCCCTGGCCGTTCGCCTCGCCTCCACCCG
>JAHDPS010000252.1 GCA_018434225.1 Bacillota bacterium | reverse complement strand
GTAATGGGGGAAAAGGAACGGGGGCTGGAGCTATACGGCTTTCTCACCGAGCCCGTGTTTTTGTCCAAACAGGGCGGCCTTTGTCCTGTCGTCCACACCGATCTTGACGAAAATACTGCTTAAATGGTTCTTGACAGTCTTCTCGGAGATGAATAGCCGGTCGGCGATATGTTTGTTGGAGAATCCCTGCGAAACAAGGTCGAGTATCTCGGTCTCGCGCCTTGTGAGCGACTGCAACTGGGCGGCCTTCCCTGACTGAGCCCGACCGCAGCCCTTCAATAGTTTGGGCAGAATAGTAGGGTGCACGTACGCCCTGCCCTCGGCCACCGCCCTCACGGCCTTCACCAACTCCGCGGGATCTACGTCCTTCATCACGTACGCCGAGATACCAGCCCTGGCCGCCTCGTACACGTACTCATCGTCATCGTGAATCGTCAGTATCACAATCCCGACCCGCGGGCACTCCCGTTTGATCTCGGTGGCTGCCGAAAGCCCACTCATGTCCGGCATGCTGATATCCATGACGACCACGTCCGGTTCGAGAGATTTCGTTTTCTCAATGGCTTCGCGCCCCCCCGACGCCTCCCCGACGAGGTGAATGTCGCGTTCAAGGGCTAGAACCTGGCCAATCCCCCGCCTCATCAACGCATGATCGTCCACTATCAGCACTCTGAGAGACATAGCAACGCCTCCAATATCCACTTCGGCCGCCGGTCGGGCTTTCTACTCGGGCGAATCCAGAGGTACCGCGATCGCGATCTTGGTGCCATCTCCCGGCCGCGATCTTACATCGATCTCGCCCCCGAACATGGCGACCCTCTCCTTCATGCCCATGAGACCGAACCGCTCGCCGCCGGTCTGCGACACCGAGCCGGGGTCGAAACCGGCCCCTTTGTCCTTTATGACCAGCCTGACACAGTTGCTGGTGACCTCCAGATTGACCCACGCCTCGCTGGTGTTGGCGTGCTTGGCCACGTTGGCGAGGGATTCCTGGATGAGTCTATATATGGCTATCTCGAGGGGTGGCGATAATCTCTTCTCCTCCCCGAGCACTCTCAGTTCGACTCTCACACCCGTCCGATCCTCGAATGCCGCGACGTACGTCCTTATCGCCGGCACGAGACCCAGATCGTCCAGGGCCATGGGGCGCAGGTCGAAGATGATCTTCCTGACATCCTGAAGGCTCGACCTCGCCATCTCCTTGAGGTCCGCAATCTCGCCCCTGGCCTTTTCGGGCTCACCGTCCAGGGCCTTCTCGCACAGTTCCAACCTCATGGCCATGCTGGCGAGGGCCTGGGCCGGACCATCGTGTATCTCGCGCGCCACCCTCCTGCGCTCCTCTTCCTGGGCGCGGATCACACTGACGGCCAGCTCCTGCCTCTTCTGCCAGTCGTGCACCTGGGAAGTGATCCTCTTGAGGTCGCCGGCCAGGTAGTCCATAACCACGCCCACGCGGGATAGTAGATCCTCGGCCCTGGACACCATCTCTTTAAGATGCTTGATCCGGCGCTGCAGGTCGTCTCTCCTCTGGCGCAGTTGGATCTCCTTGCCCCTGGCAACTTCCAGCTCAACCTGAATGCGGCTTGCCTTCTCGTACGCCTCGCGGATCTCGTCCTCGCCGTGGTGCGCGAAGTCGCGGCTGACCACCATCAGCGCGTATCGCGCTGCCCTATCCTGCTTCTCTAGGTCGTCCACCACTTCGATCTGCTTCTGAGCCTCCGCGGCGGTGGATTCGAGTTCCTCCTGGACGCGATTAAATTCCCCCCGGGCCATCTCCGCGATGTTGAACATCTGGTCGCGCGAGTTGTGTATGGCCTCGATGGTCCTATTGAGAATCGCGTCGAGTGTTTGAATACTGAACTCATTACTGTTCATTTGCGCATCATTCTCCGGAATTCCGCCCTGACCTTCGATAGTAGCGATGGGTTCCCGAGCAGGTCGATGACTGTCATGGCCAGCGCCTTGACCCCGATGAGCATTCCCTCATGCGCTCCCTGAGTGAGCGTGGCCCGTGCGAACTCACGGGTGTGTCCCGCCACGCCCCTCGGGCACGTCGCGATGTACGCGTGAAGGGACGGGGTTACGTGGCTGACGTTGCCCATATCCGTGGAGCCGGTTCCCGCATCCAGCCTCTCTTCCACTTCGACCCCCAGCGCCTTCAGGTTGCAGGCGAAAGCCGACGCGAGGAACCTGTTGGTGACCATTTCCTTGTATGTTGGGGACGTATGGGTGAATTCGACCTGGCATCCCGTCGCCATGGCCGCCCCAATTGCGCAATTCCTGACCCTGAGTTCGCACGATTCGAGCTCCGCCGTCTCGTGCGCGCGAACATAAGCGCGGACCTCGCAACCCGGGTCGCCGCCCACGATCACACCGTGTACCCTGGCCCCACGACCCAGATGCTGCCTTAGCGCGTTAATGGCGTTGAAGGCCAGCATAGCGGCAGATTGAGCATCGCCCGCAGAGAAGACCATCTTTAGCGCGGCCCTCGCCAGCGACCTGCCGGACACCACGTATCTGGACGCGGGGTGAATCATCATCGCAGCGTCCACGCCCTCGAAGTACCCCCCGTCGATGAGGACGACCTTTCCACCGGCGCCGAGCACCGCGCCCTCTTCGGCGGGGCTCCCGAACACCACCACCTTGCCATCCATACCTCCTAGAACAGATTTCACAGCCGCGGCCGCTCCGCAAGCCGCGACCCCTATTATGTTGTGTCCGCAACCGTGGCCTATCTCGGGCAGCGCATCGTACTCGGCCAGCAAGGCCACTGCCGGGCCTGCCGATGCCCCGGAGGCCGATGCTTTGAACGCCGTCTCCATCCCGGCCAATCCGAGATCAACCTCAAAGCCTCGCGACGCGAGGAACTCGGACAGCCACCGGCTCGCCCTGAATTCGGAGAATCCCAGCTCGGGATTATGATATATGCGATCACTCAGCACATACAGGTCCGGCGCCATCGCCTCTGCCTGGGCCACAGTCCGGTCTTTTAGAGCGCTCAGTTGTCTGCCTACTTCCCGCGGTATATCAGTCATTTGGCGAACACCAGGAATCAATCATCCTCACAATGTGTATCGTTCCAGCGCCTAGTTCAGATGAGGCCGGTAAGCGGGGCGAACTCAGGCGGACATCATCCTCGACCAGTACCAGGCCATCACAGGCGCGCCATACAATCGCGCGAGAATGCCCCCGGCCGCGAGACACGGGCCAAACGGCATCGGGTCCTTCCCGCGCTTGCGCCCTGCGGCCATCAGGCCGAGTCCCGCAATCGCCGCGACCCCAAACCCGGCGAACAGGGCAAGGGCGATCCCCGGCCATCCGACGAAGCCGCCTATGACAAACGATAATTTTACATCACCTGCACCCAGGCCCCCTCGACAGGCGACCGCCGCCAACAGCATGATAAGGCCGCCGGTCAGGGCGCCGGCCGCCGCAGGCCGCAACTCCACTAAGCCCACCGCGATCAGCGCCGCGAGGGCGATAGTCCCGGCAATCACGAGGCAGTTTGGGATGAAATACGTCTGTATGTCAACGGCGGCGACGACCATCATTATCGAGGCGAACACCACCGAAACGAGGTACTCACGACCCAAACCGTACCTTGCATGAGCCATCGCGAACGCCGCGAGCGTCGTCCCGACGATGAGGCTGAGACGAATGCGCTCGATATGCAAGGCCCCGCTTATCGAGGCATCTGGTTCATACCGTCGACAAAGCGCTCCCGACGCCCGATCCGCCAGCATCCCCGCAAGTAACCCTGCGGCTCCCGTTACAAGCCACGCGGTCAGAGGGCCATCACCTCGCTAGTCTTTATCCGCCTCGGAACCGTGTCGTGCTCGGTACTCCTCCAAACTTATCAGGTGTCTCTCGTGCAGGTCCTTGAGCGACTGTTCCATCGTCCTCATGCCTGACCGCGAACCGGTCTGAATCGCAGATTGCAGGTGTTGGACTCGCCCCTCCCTGATAAGGTTCCTCACGGACCCCGAACCGATGAGGATCTCGCACGCGGGCACTCTCCCCGGCTCGTCCATCCTTGGGATGAGCTGCTGCGTGACGACCCCTGCGAGCACCGCGGCCAACTGCACCTTGACCTGCTGCTGCAGGTGGGGCGGCGAAATATCCACTATCCTGGCGACAGCATTCGCGGCGCTCGTGGTGTGCATGGCCGCGAGCACCAGGTGCCCGGTCTCCGCGGCCGCCATGGCGAGG
>JAHDPS010000369.1 GCA_018434225.1 Bacillota bacterium | reverse complement strand
GACCAGCAGGAGGCCGTCGAGACGATTCAACAGATTAGGCGTCTCGATAATATAGAGATAGAAGGGATCTATACCCACTTCTCCGATGCTCTATCAGACGACCAGACGTTCACCCAAACACAGATCGATAGCTTCAGATCGATACTCAACAACCTCGAGAACGCAGGACTTCGTGTGAAGTACAAGATCGCGGCCGCAACTCCCGGCCTTCTAATGAGACCGGACAGCTACATGACGGGAGTAGACCCCGCCCGGGCCGTTTACGGTATTCTGCCGCCGGGGCGCATGGTAGTTGACCTCGACCTCAGGCCGGCCCTCAGAGCGATAAAGACGCGCATCATTCAGGTCAGGTGGATATCCGAGGGCGAGGGCGTCGGATATCGCAGGTTGTTCAGGGCAGCCAGACGGACATTGATCGGTGTCTTGCCGCTCGGGTGGGGCGACGGAATGCCCCACAGCGAGGGTCACAATTTTCACGTGCTTGTCCGCGGTAAGGAGGCGCCCATAATCGGCGCCGCCTCCCTGGAGCATTGCGTGATCGATCTAACGGACATCCCCGACGCCCGGCCCGGAGATGAAGTCGTGGTGGTCGGTTCGCAGGGTTCGAGCCGCATCGGCCCCGATGATGTACTCAAGCAGTGGGGAACGAACAACAGAACCGAAGTGGTAGCCAGGTTCAAGAAAGAAGTGACCAGGATCTACTACCGTGGCGGGAGCGTGATTGGCTACCGAACCGCTCATGGAGCGACAGCTCCAAACAGAGGAAGTTGATCTAGATCGAGAGGCGAAAGCCCGAGTTGAAGATTTGGGTGAAACAGGCCCGGCGGTCATGCCGGGCCTGTTTCACCCTCTCTCTAGAGATACTACGCGTGGCGCCAGCCTCGCGTTCCCTGCGGCATCCGCCCCCGAGCAGTTTCTTACAGAAGGAATGACGCGAAGACGGTAGAATCACACCATACGTGGGCAATCGCTGAAATGTGATATATCTGTGCGAGGGGGGGCGCATGGATCGAATATGCTCGAGGGGGTGTTTGGGCCTCACT
>JAHDPS010000362.1 GCA_018434225.1 Bacillota bacterium | reverse complement strand
TGAAGCAGATTGAAGATCGGTGTGAACAACGATCTTTGTTCTGGATGCCGCGTCTGCCAGACTGTATGTGGCTTCAGGAATTTCCACGAAAACAATCCGAAGAAGGCGTCTATCCGGATCAAAGCGCATTTTCCCGTTCCGGGCAAGTTCGAGATCCAGTTCTGCGACCAGTGCGGCAATTGTTTCGACGTGTGTCCGACCGGCGCCATCAAGAAGGAAAACGGCTATTACCGGATCGAACCTGAGGAATGCGGCGGCTGCCTCCTGTGCGTGGAGACCTGCCCCAGGGGAGTCATTTTCACCCATGCCGATCATGCGGCGCCGTTCAAGTGCACGCTTTGCGGTGACTGCCTGAGATACTGCCCGACCAACGCGCTCTACGACCTGGATGGGGAGGTGGCGAGGAGATGAGCGGGCTGTACGGGTACGGTGGCAACTTCCTGCGTGTCAACCTCACCACGGGAGAGGTCAAGAAGACGGAAACGCCCGAGAGTCTAGCCAGGGAATACCTGGGCGGCAGGGGATTCGTCGCCAGGATATTGTGGGACGAGGTGAAACCCGGGACCGACCCTCTTTCTCCCGATAACAGGCTGGTAATGGCGCCGGGACCCCTATCGGGGGTGTTTCTCCCCGGTTCGGGCAAGACGGAGTTCGGCGCGAAATCCCCCGCCACCGGAGGCTATGGAGATAGCAACGTTGGCGGTCACCTGGCTCCGGAGATCAAGTACGCCGGGTACGACGCCGTGATATTCGAAGGCACCGCGGCAAAGCCGGCACTGGTCGTCATTGACGACGACAGCGTGGAGATACGCGATGCCGCCAGGTACTGGGGCAAGGGCTGCATAGAGGCGGAAACGATGCTGAAGAAAGACCTCGGCGAGGACTTTCAAATCGTTACCATCGGGCCTGCGGGCGAGAACCTCGTGAAATATGCGGTGATATCACACGACTTCGGCCGCCAGGCCGGTAGGACGGGCGTGGGTGCGGTCATGGGATCGAAGAATCTCAAGGCGATCGCCGTCAGGGGGACGAAGTCGCTGCCGCTCGCCGACCCCGAGAGGGTGTTCGAGAAGGGCAAACAGATGTATGACGTCTGCTTCTCGAAACCGGGGTTCAAGGAATGGACCCCTTACGGGACCGCGGGGGTGACCGATTGGATCAACGAAATTGGGTCGTTCCCCACCAAGAACTTCTGGACCGGTTACTTTGAGGGTCACAAGAACATTAACGGACAGGCTCTTCGCGACAGGATCCGTATTACGGACAAGGCCTGTTTCGGTTGCCCGATTCCATGCGGCAAATACTCCAGAGCCAAGACGGCTAGGGGCGAAGTGTATGTCGAAGGCCCCGAGTATGAGACTATAGGCATGATGGGTGGGAACCTGCTGGTTGGCTCGATCGAGGAAGTCGCTTACCTGAACTACGTAGCCGATGAACTGGGCATCGATACGATATCCGGCGGCAACGTGCTGGCGTTCGCGATGGAGTGCTTCGAGAAGGGGATCATCACGGAGAAGGACGCCGGCAGGAGCCTTCCATGGGGCGATCTAGATGCCGGTGTGTTCTTGCTCGAAAAGATAGCGAGACGCGAGGGCATCGGCGACCTGCTTGCTGATGGCGTGCGTCCCGCTTCTCAGAAACTCGGCAAGGGTTCGGAGAAATTCGCCATCCACGTGAAGGGTCTCGAATTAAGCGCTTATGAGCCGCGCTATGCGCCGGCGATGATGCTGGCGTACATGACAGCCGACGTTGGCGCCCATCACAACCGGGCGTGGGCGATAACATACGACGTGCAGGTGGGTCGCGACAGTCTCGAAGGCAAGGCGAAGAGGGTCATCGAGCTTCAGCACATCAGACCGTTGTTCGATACGCTCGGCCTATGCAGGCTGCAATGGGTGGAGATTGGATTCGAGCTCAGCCACTACGCTGAATTGTTCCCGATGGTCACCGGCTGGGACTATTCGTGGGATGACCTGCTCCGGGTAAGCGAAAGGATATGGAACCTCACCCGGGCGTTCAGCATAAGGGAGATCGAGGGCTTCGGGCGCAGCCACGATTATCCTCCGGCCAGGTTCTATGAGGAGCCGGTTCCGACCGGGCCGAGTAAAGGCAAGTGTTTTACGATGGAACAGCTGGACGATCTCCTGGACGACTATTACTGCCTGAGAGGGTGGGATAGCAACGGCATTCCGACCGGCTCGAAGCTCAGGGAACTTGGGCTCGGCTACGTTGCGGAGGCGCTGGAACGTTGAGTGAGACCGGGAAACGCGATTCAAAGAAGGTAAGACTCTTCGTTCACGGACATGGGATCGAGTTTTTCCCCGGGAAGGAAAGCCGGTTCGAAGTGGAGGTTGCGCCCGAGGCGTCGGTGAACGAAATTCTGGATTCTCTGGGCGTCAACCGCAGCCTGGTCATGTTCGTGGTATCGAAGGGAGTGCGCGCCGATAGGGATTATATCCCCGCGGATGGCGAGGAGATCATGCTGGTTTCGCCCCCGTCTGGAGGGTAATTGTATACGGTACCTGCGATAGTAGTCGGATGTCACGCGCGGATAGGGCCTCCGTCCAGTCTGATGGCGGGGGTCCTTCCGTGCGAGTTGGTATCGAATGCCCCTCGCGCTGCTGCTTGACACTAATTAGGAATGTCACTTATAATTATCGTTGCCAGTCAAGGATTTTCTATGACGATAGGAGGAGTCCCAGTTTTATGACAATTGAAGTCGGCAGCATCGTCGAGGGTGTGGTGACTGGCATTACCCACTTCGGCGCGTTCGTGACGCTGCCCAATGGTAAGACCGGACTAGTGCATATCTCTGAGGTCGCCGATACATTCGTCAGAGACATCAACGACTATCTGAAACAGAACGACCACGTGAAGGTCAAGATCCTCTCTTTTGACGAGAAAGGGAAGATCGGTCTGTCTATCAAGCAGGCGTCCCCGACTTACAGACCCAGATCCGAATATCGCCGTGACCGGGCGTCGTTTGAAGACAAGCTCATGAGGTTCATGAAAGACAGCGACGAGAGATTGTCCGATCTGAGGAAGAGCACAGACTCCAAGCGTGGGGGCAGGGGATCGGGGCACCGGATGATCTAGCCGGCTGCTGTAGATCTGAGGACTGATGTAATCAAATCCATAGATGGTCATGGATCGGTCGGCTGCGTCCCTGACGCAGTCGTTTCATAGATGCGTTATACCGAGAATGCCGGGGTGTCGGAACAGGTAGACGATGGGGACTTAAAATCCTCTGGGCCTTGGCCCGTGCGGGTTCGATTCCCGCCCCCGGCACCATAGTTTAGCAGGGCTTTTGATGCGCAATGAATTACTCCTCATCACCGCCGACGGCGGTTTATTGCGTTTTTGGTGCCATTTTGGTGTTGATCCCGAGGCCGACGGTCGTCATCAGACAGCCTGTTTTCTGCGGGAGGTCTTTTGCAGGGCCTTGACCTTGTCTATAGCAGCGATGAGATCGTTGAGCCCCCAGAGCTGGGTTCCAGTCTCCGCGGCCATTCGCTTGGCGGGCTCGCTATACTTCGATGTGGTGATGACGATGGTGCCCTCGCACTTATAGTAAGCCTGTCCGCCAAGCACTTCATACAGCGCGTCGTTTCCGACTGTACGCCCTCTCCAGCGTTTTGCCTGGACAGCAAAGCGTTTTCCGTCAGGGCTGGTAACGATCAAGTCGGCACCGTAGTCCCCCTGGTACGGAGTCCGTTTCACCTTGTAGCCGAGCGTCCTGAAGAGGTGCTCCAGGTACTTCTCGAAGTCTTCGCCCGACATACGTTTGATGTCCTTAAGCCCCGCTCGGGCGAATCGGCGCTCGTCGAACCAGTCCTCGGCCAGCCTTTTGATGACCGGCCAAAGGATGACAAAAGCGATAAGAAGCCAGAGCCACGGCGGGAACATCCCCCAAGCGCGGAATAGATCGAGCGGATTAATCGGTATCTTCAATGCACTGCCCTCCGATTGTTCACATAGATTGTCTGCCTAGTAAGTGTATCGGTCCAGATAGCAGCATGTTGACATTCAACGCGCTTTTTGCCGCCTTCGGAAGAGGGAACTATTGGAGAATTATGCCGTCCAACGGAAGCGAAAGGGGGTCCTGGGGTATGATTAGGAAAGCGACAAAAGCAATTGCGCTGGCTCTCGCGTTGATTGCACTAATGGGCATCGGAGGCATTGCGGGCGCGGAGGGTGAAGGGAAAACGCCGCCGGTAGCGCTTGGGGGCGACGCACCGAAGGCGGGGCCCGCACCAACAGTGGTGCCCGCACCAACAACGATGCCCGCACGGCCGGTCAATAAGATCGAGCCGTACTTCAGCTCGCAGGATACATGCACTGAGGAACCC
>JAHDPS010000264.1 GCA_018434225.1 Bacillota bacterium | reverse complement strand
GGTAATATGGGCTGTGTATCGGTCACCGAACCCCACCACCAGGGAGCGTGACGTATACAAGCGGGTATTCCGCAATAATCAGACGCTTTACCGCCCACTTTTTTCCACGGAGGCCGTGGCAGGAATTAATTCGCGTGAGAATGAATTAAGCCGCACAGCCCACAATTCAATGAATGCCACTCTGGACGAGGGGGTGTAGGTGTGGCGTCTAGCGACCTATACACTGTGATATGCGAGCACTTGTCCGATGAGATATGGGTGACTGACGGCAAGGGCAAGACCCTTTATGTGAACCAGCGGTGCGAGGATTTCTATGGGGTGAAACCCGAAGTCCTCCTCGGTAGAAACGTCCAGGACCTCGAGGAAGAGGGGTATTTCTCGCCCGCGGTGACGCCCCTGGTTATCGAGAAGAGGAGACAGGTTGCGTTACCTCAGAGAACCCGGTGCGGTAAGACACTACTCATCACCGCGACCCCCGTCTTCGATGAAGAGGGCGGTATCCGCTACGTGGTAGCCAGTTCAAAGGACCTCACCGTTTGGGACAATGCGGCAAAATCCGAAAAGAGAAGACCGAAGCCGGCATCCGCCGAGACGGGTACATCGTCCGACGCCGCGTCGCTGGATGGATTCCTCATACCGGTTTCGCGCGAAAGCGCGACGAGTTGCGCCATCGACCTTGTTGAGTGCGCCGCGTCTTCGGACGTGAATGTGCTGATCACCGGAGAGACCGGCACTGGAAAGACCATGTTGGCCCAGTACATACACAATAAGAGCCGCAGGTCCGGCGGGCCCTTTCTGAAGTTGAGCTGCCCCACCGTCCCTGAAGGGCTGCTGGAATCGGAGTTGTTCGGCTACAGGGCCGGCGCTTTCACGGGGGCCAGCAGGTCGGGCAAGCCGGGTCTTTTGCAGATGGCCGACGGCGGCTCAGTGTTCCTCGATGAGATCGGGGACTTGCCCATGTCGATCCAGCCGAAACTGTTGCAGGCCGTTGAAGAGCACAGGTTTATACCTGTGGGAGGAACAGCCTCGACTCATTCTGATATGCGCATTATCTCCGCGACGAACCAGGATCTGTCTTCACTTGTTCGAGCGGGCCGTTTTCGATCGGACCTGTTGTACAGGCTCAGCGTGCTAAACATAACCATCCCGCCGTTGCGGCAACGAAAAAAGGAAATACCCGAATACGTTGAGCATTTCATGAACAGGCTCCATCAGAAGTACGGCGTCAATAAACGCCTGAATCCAGGCGCAATGGGGACGCTGCTGGAGTACGATTGGCCGGGAAACCTCAGGGAATTGCAGCACGTGCTCGAGTACCTCGTGCTGACTTCGCCGAAACCCATGATCGATGAGGAGAACCTCCCGGAGCATCTGCGGCGCAAGCGTTCCTGCGCCGCTCCTGCGCCCGATAAGGGCGAGAAGTATTCCCGCCAGTCGCTTATTGATTTGTACGATAAGACCCACAGCACATATCGCGTCGCAAAGGCCGTCGGTCTAAGTCAGAGCACAGTCTACCGACTTATTGGCGATTACGTCAAGGAATCGAGGGGCAGGGCCTAGAGGGAGTGCGCTCCATGACCAGTGGTATCGAAGCCCTGCGTCGTCCCCCTTCTCTTATGGGGCAGTTCATGAGCCCCGCACCACACGGTTTAATTCAGTAAGGATTAATTCACCTCTTCAAGGGTCTTCGTATCCACATTGCATATCGGCCAGATGGGCGTTCGAAAGAGACACACCAGCGTATCAGCCCGAAGATTGTCCGATGGCGTCGTCCAAAAAGTATAGGCAAAGAACTTGCATATATACCACGGACAGATAGCCGGCAGATTTACGGACATGGCAAACAGAGGCGTGACGCCGGAATCGGCTGTCAATGGGGGTGGATGCTTGATCTTCGATGAAGAACTCGCCACAGCTATTCAAGGGGAACTAAAACGTAGCGAGGGAATGCTGTCATTTGTCGCCTCGGAGAATCACGCGAGCAAGACGACAATCGAGATCCAGGGGAGCATGCTGACGGACAGAGCGATAGAAGGCTACCCTGGACGCAGATATTTCCCCGGATGTGAATGGATCGACAAGATCGAGACTTTGGCGATAAGACGAGCGATTGACTTGTTCGGCGCCGATCACGCGAACGTGCAGCCACACTCCGGAACCAACGCCAATCTCGCGGTTTATTTGGCCTGCTTGAATCCTGGTGACACAATGCTGGCCATGGATCTTTCGCACGGCGGGCACCTCTCCCATGGCACTAAGGTAAGCATCACCGGTAAGATGTACCGCCGGGTGGCGTATGGAGTCGACCGGCAGACAGAGACCATTGACTACGATAATATCGCCGAACTGGCCGAGAAAGAACGGCCCAAACTCATCGTGGCGGGAGGAAGCGCCTACCCGAGATTCATTGACTTCAAGAGACTGAGGTCTATTGCGGATTCGGTCGGGGCGTTGCTGCATGTGGATATGGCCCATTTCGCGGGGTTGGTTGCAGGTGGAGCGTATCCGTCTCCGGTGCCCCATGCCCATTTCACGACCTTCACATTGTACAAGACGATGAGAGGGGGCCGTGGCGGCGTAGTCCTCTGCCAGGAGCCATTCGCAGCCGCGGTGGACAAGGCCGTTTTCCCGGGCCTACAGAGCGCGGTCCTCGTCCCGTTTGTCGCGGCGAAAGCATACGCCTTCAAGGTTGCCGCGACCGATGAATTCAAGGCCTATGCCAGGCAAACCATCGCGAACGCACAGGCTCTGGCTTCCGGACTCATGGCGCGCGGTGCACGCCTGGTCTCCAACGGAACGGATTCACACCTCCTCCTGCTCGACGTGACACAATTCGGCATCACGGGCGCGGAGGCGGAGCAGGCCCTGTATGATGGCGGCATTGTGTGCAACCGCAATAGACTACCTTTTGACACGAGCCCCGCCGGAGTCGGTTCGGGTGTGAGGTTCGGAACCAGCGCCGTCACTTCCCGCGGTTTACGGGAAGACCACATGAATGATGTCGCCGGCCTCGCGTTCGATGTTTTGGCGAAGGTATGCCCGCCTGAAAAAATGCGCGAGCGAGTTGCGGCAATATGTAGGGAATACCCACTCCGCGTGGATCGCCAGGACGCGGGCTTGCTCTGATATGGTTGGACGCATTTCAGATCGCTGCGAGGGGGCTACGGCGTTGCACAAGAGTCGCATGGAGGCCGTCGATAGAAGGATCATGTCCCTACGGGAAGAGGGAGTCTCCCTCCTTGCCGATCTCGTTTCGAAGAAGAGCGTCCTTCTGAACGAGAAAGGCGCCCAGGAAGTCGTGTCCGGGTACCTAAAACGGATGGGGCTGGCTCCTCAAGCCCGGGACATTGACATCAAATCCATATCCCGGCACCCCGCGTTTGCCCCGGTTGAGTGGGGCTACGACGATCGTCCTATTGTCACCGCGTCCCTCCCGTGCGGGGGATCGGGTAAGTCCCTGGTCTTGAACGGGCACATTGACGTCGTCCCCGCTGAACCCCTGGATAGATGGGAAACGGATCCGTGGGAGCTCTGCGTAAGGGGTGGACGGGCATACGGCAGGGGCGCTTTCGACATGAAGGGCGGCTTCGTTTCCGCCCTACTGGCGATACGCGCGATACTCAGCGAGGGTCTGGTCCCTGCGGGCCGGGTCGTGTTCCAGAGCGTCATCGAAGAGGAATGCTCCGGCAATGGCACGCTGTCCTGCGTCATCAATGGTCCGAGACCGGACGCGGCGCTCATATTCGACACGGGACCCTCGACCATTGGACACGTCGGCGTGATCTGGTTCCGGGTCACCATCGCCGGAGCCGTGGCTCACGCGCAAAGCTTGGACCTTGACGCGAACTGCATAGAGAAGGCGTCGGTCGTGATAGCGGCCCTCCGGAAACTGGAGTCGTCGATGAACTCCGATCCCAGGCCGAAGGAATTCGAATCATTCGATCGCCCGATCAAACTCAATATAGGCACCATCAAGTCGGGCAATTGGCCGTCCGCAAGTCCAGATATCTGTAGTATCGAGTTCCGTCTATCGTGCTTCCCCGGCACACCTATCAAGGTCGTGCACGAACGCGTGAGGACCGCGATATCCGACGCGTGCTCGGCCGATCCTTGGCTGAGGTCCAATCCTCCGGTAGTCAAGTTCTTCGGGTTTCACGCGGAGGGATCCATGGTCTCCCCGTCGAGCCCGATTGTCCTGGCGCTTCAACGGGCGTATCAGGCCATTGCGTCCAGCCCACTCCCCATGAGCTATGGGACGGGCTGCAACGATTGCAGATATTTCAATCTGTATGCGCATAGTGACGCCGTGGTGTACGGACCGACTGGAGGTAACTTACATGGGCCGAACGAGTACGTGGATCTGGACAGCATCATGCGGACCGCTCGAGTTTATGCCGCCGTAATCGGAGACTGGTGTGGATTCAAGGACTAGGAAGGTACGTCCTGAGGCGAGACGATCTATTGACGCAGCATTGTACCATACCAAAACGGGAGGGACTTACTGACAATGAGGAATCTGTGGAGCAAGATCGTCGCGGACATCGATATCGCGCAAGCGATGGAGCACGCCAAATGGCTGTGCGATACTATACCGGAGCGGAAGGCCGGCACCGAAGAGGAAAGGCGAGCGGTTGAGTACTTCAAGGACGCGTTGAACAGCTACGGGGTCAAGACAACGATCGATGAGTTCGATGCCCACGTCAGCGTCCCGATAGACTCTAGTCTGGTCGTCATCTCGCCCGAGCGTAAAGATATCAAGACCCAGACATACGGACAGATCGCCCCCACTCCCCCGGAGGGCATAGAGGCGGAGATATTCTACATGGAGCGCGGGACGGAAGACGATTTCGAGGGCGTGGAAGTCCGTGGAAAGATCATGCTCACGAGTCTCGGCTCGCCTCCCTGGAGGCCCGAAAAAGCGAGAATAGCCATGAAGAAGGG
>JAHDPS010000151.1 GCA_018434225.1 Bacillota bacterium | reverse complement strand
TTTCAGCAAGAACTGGGATAGTGCTATGACCGTCCTCGTTAAGGGCGGCAAGACAGCGCCCAAATCCATCATTGCCGTGGTAATCTTGGGCAAGACAGCAATGAGAAGATATATTACAGCACTAATCCCGAGCAGGACCAACAGACATGGATATGCCAGGGCCGACTTGACCTTCTGTTTTGTTGCCTCTTCATCCGCCAAGTACCGCGCGCATCGCTCAAAGGCATCGTCGGCAGTGCCCGACATCTCGCCAGCTCTCACAATCTCAACAAGAAGAGGTCGGAAAAGCCTTCTGTGCTTCCCCATAGAATCCGCCAAGGACAACCCCCTATTGAGGTTGTCAATCATTTGCTGGATGACCGTTCCAAACCCGCCCTCCACTCCTTTGGCGTACAC
Organism: Bacillota bacterium; assembly: GCA_018434225.1. Lineage (GTDB taxonomy): Bacteria > Bacillota > Sulfobacillia > JABLXB01 > JABLXB01 > SM1-B181. The sequence continues at coordinate 11,098 of JAHDPS010000151.1, read as the reverse complement.
ACCTAAGGCCTTTGAAATCGGAACTCCAGCTCGTATTGAGAAAGCCATGTTCCGAAAGAATGTGCTCAAGTTGCCAGCGTTGGCTCGAGCCCTGGCCGCAGGCCTTCGTCTAGCTCTTCTGGGCACGACTTTGATCGTCATCCACCCGGCCGTCTCGAGTACCTTCTCTGCCTCTGCAGGATTCTTGACTTCTAGAGTCCCTACACGCCGACGAGCACCCTCGTAGGCTATATACTCGACAAGCATGTTACACCACCCTATTCGTATTCCCCCAAGCAGAAGGCACACTTGGCCTGTTGCCAAGATAGGCCCTGAAATCCTGTGGATTTGCACTGATGGACTCTGCCGCTCTTGTATCTACAATCCCGCTGCATACCATCTCAGCAAGGCTCTGTTCAAGGACTATGTGCCCATCTTTCGAGCCAGATTGCATACACTGCCGCAGTTGATGAGTTTTGCATTCTCTTATGAGTGCTCTTACTGCGGGAGTCGAGACAAGCACCTCAAACGCGGCGGCGTAACCACTCCCCAATCGAGGAAGCAGCATCTGAGAGATAATCCCCACTAGACAGCCCGCGAGCTGCACACGAATCTGCCTTTGCTGAGACGCCGGAAAGACATCAACGATTCGGTCTATCGTTTGAGCTGCGTCTATTGTGTGTAACGTCCCTAGGACCAGGTGCCCAGTTTCCGCAGCCGTAAGAGCAATTGCTATCGTCTCCAGATCCCGCATCTCGCCGATCATTATCACATCCGGGTGCTGCCTCATCGCTGAGCGAAGAGCAGATGCAAACGACCTTGTATCGCGGCCCACCTCTCTCTGCTGAATGAGGCTCTGCTTGTGTTGAAAAACATACTCAATCGGCTCTTCAATCGTTACAATGTGTTTACCAATACGACTGTTCATTGCGTCAATCATAGCGGCAATCGTCGTTGACTTCCCGGAACCCGCAGGGCCGGTAACCAAGACCAGTCCCTTGAGACTCTGCAAAAACTGCTGGGCAGATGGGGGCAGGCATATTTGTTCCATTGTCGGTATCAACTGAGGAAGCCGGCGGAACACGAGCCCGATGTTTCCACGCTGCCAGAAGGCGTTAATTCGGAATCTCTGGCCCTCGATTGTAATGGAACCGTCCCACTCGAGATCGTTCTCGAATTGTCTCATGTTTTCCGCGCCGATAATCGATACGGCAATCTCGAGAGTATCACTCGGGGATAATGATCTAGCCCCGGGGATCACACGTATTTCTCCTGCTGTTTTGAGCCGCGGAGAAGCACCCACGGTTAGTATGAGATCCGAAGCATTATCATCGTTGCACCTTTGCAGCCATTTCTTGCACGCGTCAATCAAGACAACACCTCCCACCCCGGAAGCCGTGCAGCTATTGATCCGCCATATCGCACCCACTAGTGAACGCGCTCTGCCGATCGCACCCAAAAAAAAGGGGAGGCAAAATCGCCTCCCTAATCTTGGTATCAATGATTTGCGGGACCCACGCACTACCGTTATTTCACTAGATTCATCGCTACGGGAGTATTCGGATTCTCCTGGGTATAGGCTTCCTTGTTTGCGACATCCTCCCAGGTACCCGCTACCGGTGCATCTTGCGTCGCAAAAACCTTACCTCCACGGGCAATGCCGTAGTATACGGTCGCACCATCGGCAGCCTTGAGTCCACAGTCCACCGCGTCCTTTTCCGGCTCAAACCGAACATATCCGCCGAGGAACGTCGCTCCGAGCCCGTCGGTGGCGGTGAGATCGATTTCGGCAACAGTATTGTCTGACTCTATATCGACCTTGGTCGGGTACTTATTGGACTCGACATAGAACCTGTCCGCCGCCGACTGCAGCGTTGCCATTGTCTGCCCGAACGCCGCGCGCTTAGAACGCTGGGCGGCTGCCGGCACCACACCGATCACTATGCTGCTCAGGATTGCAATGATTACCACTACAACCAGCAGCTCCACGAGAGTGAATCCATCCCTCTTCTTCATAAGCCTACTGAACATTCTTCCCATCAACTTCCCTTCTTGTGTTTGTTGACTTTCTGAATCCGTCTAACGGGGTCCCGCAAATTTGCCCCTCCATATAAGTAACAGGTTTATCTCACCCACTTGCCATCATTATGGTCAACCGCCGTCGTATTATGGTAACTGTCGAGGTTTCGTTCGAACAAAGTCATTCAGTTTTGGCGCCGAGGACCTCGCTCAGAAACTTCGACCCTGCGGGAAACAAGGACATAACCAGGATGACAACTGTGGGGACAACGATGGTCAGGACGCCGATGATAAGGATCTCCTTCGCCGAATACGGCCTGGTAATGAACTCAAGCATGGCTATCCTCCTTTCACTAAACTGCTCACTAAACTGCCTGCGAGCAAGCCGCGGCAATGGCCCTTTGTGTTCTACTGTCCGCGATTTCAATCTGCTGCCTTGCGGCAATCTGGCGCACAGCAGCCGCGACGGCCAAATTCCCCTCCGCCCGAGCATGTCCGGTCAGAAAATCGTGGAGCCGCAACGACTCCTTTCTCCGGTTGCCGTTGTCATCGGTCCACTCTACCAGCACTACATGAGCATAAACGCCCGTGACTCTCCCGCGAATGCGGTCCATGCCTTCTCCGGCTTCCACCTCGCATCCAGGCGCGATGGCTCGCGCTACCATCGCTTCCAGCCGCTCCGCCAGTCCGGTATGCGGCGTATGCAAGACAGCTAGATCTGCAACGCTCGCAATCTTGTACAAGGTCAACCTCACTCCACCCCCATAACAGAACAGGGGAGCGCAACAGCCTGCGCTCCCCGTGAGTGGTCTATCTGCTTCTAGTTTTCCTTCCTCGCCGCAACCGTACGTCCTGGCGCGATCCGAAGGCGCTTTCGGGACGACTGCGGCGCTCTCACTACCCAGCCCAGATCCCGGAGCCTACGAAGGGTTTCTGGAGGAGTACTCTTCCTCGCTCGGATTGTCCTGTACGTACTGGCGCGGGCCTCCGCGCCGGCAACGATCTGGATCCCGTCTGGCCAGGACGCTGCGGCGTACGCCGTCTCGTCAAGCGGCCGTGGGAGTTTGGTGGGCATCTCCGCCCCTTCCTGCAACGAAGCCGCAATCTCGTCGGCAGCTGCTCTGTCGATGAAGTGCGGCAACCAGAGTCGCGTGATCAGTCCCTGGCCCATTTCCAGGATGCCCCGATCAGGAGACTCAATCTCCTCGGCAAGCGCCTTTACAACGGCCTGAATACCTCCGGGTACAAGGGAGACAGTGCACCTATCCTGGTCGATCTTGCCCTCAACAGGCAGAAGGCCAGGCAGTACGAACCAGGTTGGCTGGTTCAGCCGCTTCATCTCATGCAACCCGTCGGGGAGCAAGAACTTCTCTCCCTTGGCCCCGTCTATCGCGGCAACATAGTTGGCAACCATTGCCCAGATAGCATAAGAGCTGCACATGTACTCGTCTGCGGGAACCAGGCGCTGACCCAACACCACAACGCCTGCGATGTCGTCGGGAAGACACTCAATGACCGTCCGGGCAGTCCCGGGTAGTCTCTGGCGCGCCCTCGCCTCGACCATAGGACTTGGGTGAAGTCTTATCGGAAGGCAAACAGGGAGCAACGTCAGGCTGCCCTCCGGACTTCCTCCTCCGCCAGCATATCCGTTAACCTCTCCTTCAGCCACTCCCACGATTCACCTCCGGTTTCCTTGATTCTCGCTATAGAATTCAGTAAGGACTCGATCTGCGGAGCTTCCGAAGACGGAGGCTGACTTGCCTCTTCTTCATTTGGCAGGGAGTTTCCGCATTTCTCCCCCTTGATTGCATCAGCTAGCTCCCTCGTGGACCACTCGTTCATCACAGCCTTATCAATCCACTCGGCTGGATCCTCAGTCTTGGCGGCCAGCCTGTGATGATACCAACTCAGGTCCTTCGCCCTGAGATGGTCCTCGGGAAAGGCTACGAACGTCTTCGCGACCTCGCGCACTTGGGCGGAAGACCACCCAATCGCGGAGGCAATGGAGGCGCTCTTGAGCCTTCGCACATCAAGGAGATAGGCCATAAGCCTGCCCATCTCCCACCGCGAATCATCCTGCCCTTCGACTTCAGTAGCAACCCGCTGGTACACTTCTTCGAGAGACAGCGGCACAAGATCCTGATAATACTGGGGCGGCTCGAAGGGAGCGTCGGCCAAAACCAGGCCAATACGCGTACATATTTCCTCGGCAGTGAGCCCCTCGCGCCTGGCTACTAGCGCAACCAAGAGCCCAATCGGGAGCCTTCCATCGTGCTTCGCCCTGTGGCACTTGCCACATAGCTGAATCTGATTCTCCTTAATGTCGGAGCCGCCAAGGCTCCGGGCCCGAATATGATCGGGTTCGCCTTGAGCCGGCGACCCGCACATCTCACAGTATGGTTTCTTGCATTCCCGAATCGTCTTGCGGCTGCGAACTCTCTGCGGTTTCTCCTCCATGGTTCCTCCGTTGCCTCCTTCCCCGACGGGTACCGACGGCACCACCGGAATGGGAGTCCTCACTCCCCAGTTCGTCAAGATTAGAGACCTCATAGATCTTTAGAGATGCGCGATCAAGGTAGAGCCGTATGATAGCCCCGGAAGGCGAGTGCCTTGCCTTTACAACCCGTATTCTGTGAGTGCCAGTCTGGGAACTGTCAGTCTCCTCTTCGATAAAAAGGGCTACGTCAGCCTCCCGAAGCATACCCCTCGAGCCCGCCAAGCGGTCAGGATCAGCGAGCTGAGCGAGTACGACCACGAACATGGAGAGTTCCTGGGCAAGGCTCTTCAGCCTCTTGCACGCTCGCAGAAGCAGTTCCCACGACTCTTCCTCCGAGCGATCTATGTCAAGACGCTGAATGTAATCGACGAGCAGGACCCTGATGCCGGCGAGTGCCGCATATTCCCGAGCCAGTGCCTCCATTTCCCTGTGGGTCAACCACGGCATGGCGTCCGTGATGTAGAGGGCGTTCCCGGCCCGTCGCGCCTTCCGGACCTCCTCGACCTTCTTCATATCCGAGTCTCCCGCAGTTCCCGTCCTCAGCGCAAGGAGGTTTGCGTCTCCCAGCATGGCATACAACCGGATGGCCAGTTCCTCCCACGACATCTCCGTGTTGATGTAGAGGGTCGGGATACCTTGAATCACTCCCAGGTGCGAGCCGATGTTGAGAGCCGTAGCCGTCTTTCCCTTACCGGTCTCCGCAGCTAGCAGGGCGAGGTGTCCCGGTTCCGCTGAGGCCGCACGGCTCACCTTCTCCAGGCCCAGATCGAATATGGCAGGCCCGCCGCCCTGTTGACGCAAGTTGATCGCTTGAAAAGCACCCTCGAGCCACTCCTCGGGGGATTTTACCGGGCTACCATCGCCAGGCACAATGATTTTGGCGGCGGACTGGACAAAGCGTTCGAGGAACTTCTCGGACTGGATCCGGGGGTTCCGTTGGAGTGCGCGCAGCGCGCTTTCGCACAGGTTTTTCACTTCACGTAGACTCGATTCCGCCTTAACTTGCCGGTATAGGTCCCCAAGATCGTCGAAAGCTGGAACCTCGCTGCTAATCTCGTATCCCGCGGGAATCTTGCTAGTTGCGTTCAGCACCTTCCACGCAGTGCGGTTGCCTGAGTCTAAGAAGTCCTTGGCTTGAAGCCTGTACCTAAGAAAAGACAACGCGGCCGCGCTGGAAGCAGCCGCCGTTATTAACGCTTTCTCGGCGTTCAGGTTTTCAGCTTGCGTCAACTATCCGATCTCCTCCTTTCTCCGGCAACGCATAGATCGTTGTGCCAACAACCTTTACCCCTTTAGGGATTCCACCGTAATAAGCAACCAGCTTGCCACCATCAACTTTGAAGAGATCATCCAGATTCGGGCTCGTTTTTGGTTTGTGACCTTCTTCAATGCCTGGCCTGTATTTCGGCGGTTTGTGATTCCATTTGCAGCGGGCAAAGAGCACCCGTCGGAGTTCTCCGTTTGTCCATACTGGGCGATTCAACTGGCGCCTGCCATCAGCTTCAAATTCGAGATCCTCGATGGCCTGGAGCACTGCCTCGTAACCGTACTGCTTCACTGCCTTTCCGATCAACGGATAGTTGCCGTGAAGTCTCTCGACTCCCTCGATACTGTGGAGCCTATCCGTGAGCTCTGCGATGAGGTCTCGAGTTGTTGGTGGTCCTGTTGGCGCGTCCCGCGATGTCTTTTGATCCTTATCTACTTGTCCTTGATCTACTTGTTCCTTATCTAATTCATGGAACCCTGGGGTACCAGCCCCCTGGTTACACGGGGTACCGGGCCCCTGGATACATGGGGTGCCATCCCCGGTTACACGGGGTACCCCCCCTGGCACATTATGAACCACCCCCCCTGGTACATTTTGAACCAACCCCCCGGTACGATTTGAACCAGGGGTACATCCAGGGGCAATGTTCCCTGCGACAGTCCTTGGCTCTGTCTCGCCGGGATCCTCTGCCATGACTCTCTCCAGGGCATCAAAGAGCCCGGCGAGATCGTAGGCATTACTCGTGCGGCCGCCGTCCTCCGTATACCGCTCATCGACAGCCAAGAATCCCTTATTGATGAGACTTTTTGTATGGATCCGTAAGGTTTTGCGGCTGATGCCGGTCAACTCGCTCAACCGCTCCATCGAAGGGTGCGGATCGTTGTCCGATGTCCAGCGATAGGACAGGAGATGGCAGATGAACGCAAGTTCCTGGAATGTGATCTCCAGTCTGCGTTGGTACCGGAAGAGGGCCATAGGAATCGGCGTGATACCTTGTTGCGCGATGGTCTTGCCGTAGAGTTCGTAGAATCGATTTTTCAGCATTAGGCTCTGCTCTGTCATGGCCTCCCTCCTATAGAAGTAGAAAACAAAAATGACCGATGCTCTCGGCCATCGACTTCCAGTTATTGGGGCTCCCTAAACATACAAGAACCCTTACCCCTTCATTTTGGTGGACTATCTCGAGGGGATTCCGAGTAGTCGGTCCAGTGGTTTCTCCGTCGGGCCTCAACCCTTGCCTCTCCATCTGTGCCTGCCGTCACTGCACGGTACGCGCGTACCGGATTCCAATCCATCTGGCTGATACGTTGCTCAGGCCACTGTCGCTCCCCGCACCCGCACAATCCCAGTGCACCTCAGGAGCTTTCTATGGAGGCCTTCTGTGATCGGCGTCAACTCAAGGCACCTTTCATTGTGCAGCAGAACCAGGGTTATTGCCGATCCCCTGATGGATACGACATCGCCCGCTCTCACCAGGCGTATGCCTGCCGCTTCCCATTCCCTATCCTGCCCGACGAGCTTGGTCCGATCAACCGTGAACCACTCCGGTCCTTGCCCAGTTTGCAGCAGCGCCTTGCTCTCTCTCCAGTTGACCTTCGCCACAGTGCCTTGCACCAGCTTTGACGCGGGGTCATCCTTGGTGACCTCGACGAGGGTCTCGGTAATGCCAAGACACCCCTCGGGGCCCCGCCTAATGGCAAACAGCGCGCTTCCGGAGCACTGCGCCATTGCCTGACATATCTCCGTGGCGCGATCCTGGAACATCTGAAGGAGAGCGGCGGCGGAACCGGACTTCCTGCCGACAAACGTCTCCGGAGCAACCTCGTCAAAAGAGGCGTCCAGGATATCTTGGCAGATGCCTCTCACCTGTTGATCTCCTATTCTCAGTACGCTCTCAGCCCCCCGCGTCTTCCCTACTCTGGACGCTAGGGCCAAGCCCTTCACGATGTCGGCGCGCGAGCTCAGAACTAAGCGGCGCGCCACCTGAGGAGCGGGCCCGGCGAATGTGAGGCCGCGTATCTCTTCGCTATCAGGCGTTCCCTTGGTAAGCACCCGGCCATAATAGCTGGCTATTTCCTTCTGATCGCGCCGGAGCCAACCGTTCCGCCGCAAAGACCGATCGCTGACGTGCTGAATCACGCTCGGCTCCATGATGTACAATTCAACCACCGAGGCGGCCTGGGTTCCCCTTCCCTCACACCTGTCAGTGATGTGCATCCCATTGCCGATCTCGGGGATCCAGAAACTTCGCCCGCGCCGTCCCTTCCTAGGTCCATCCTGATCCGGCCACCTCAACGACTCAAGGGCACGCTGCCACCCTTCGATCTCCGCCGTTTCTCGCGGCGAAAACGTAGGTGAAGCTGCCCTAAGAGCACTCCGTATCTTAGCGCCTTGGTTGTAGAGGTTTTTCGTACTTGTCCCCAGCCGGTCTGCGAGAGTGGTAATGTCAAGACCCTCGCTAATGAGGCATAGCATTTGGCGTTGCTGCGGACTGAGTTTGGCTTTCTTCAAGCAGGGAGGGATTCGCGCGGTCATTAAGGCACCCACCTCCTCAGTAGGCCTTGCCTTCCTTCGAAAGAACCTCCTCTTCGTCGAGTCCCACTATGCCATTGTAGACAGTATATCTGACACCACGCTCTGCCCACAACTCTTGTTTTAGCAAAATGCCACGGTGATTTTGGCAGATTAGTCCAATACTTGCGCCTATCACATTATCCCGGCGAATTCCGGGATAATTGGACTGCTTTCTTGTGGTCCCATGGTTTGCGGCAAGAAGGACCGCTCGTGGCTACCAGCTGCCAAAACGCGGACTTCAACCCGACGGATCTTGCTTTCTTCGTGGTTCGGGGATACACTACTTTTAGTATGTATCTGCGTACAATCGCAGTTCATGGCCATCGAGAAAGGATATGATGAGGATGAGCAAAAGCCAGATCGCAGGTACGCCACGCAAGCTTGACACGATAGGCAACAGACTTCGGCACATGCGCACGAAGAGAGGGTGGACGATCTATGACGTTGAGCACTTCGCGGGGATTCCGGCTCCAACCCTGGCAGAGTATGAGCGGGATCTTTCGATTGTTCCCGCGGATCGGCTGCCGGTACTCGCCCGTCTTCTATCAGTTTCTGTCGAATGGCTCGTGACTGGGAAAGAGACCGCCGAAAATCTCAGGAGGCAATGGCCCGAGGGGTTCGCCCTATGGGGGAAGCTCAGCCGGGAGCTCAATGATGCCGACAAAGAACGCGTCGTGGCCTTTGTCGAAGCCTTCCTGAAGCAGAGAGACAAAGTATCCCAAATCATTGACTGGGACCGCCTGGAGGCCCTGGGAGTGGGTGACGGTGCTCCCGAGGAAGGGAATCCTTCCAGTGAGGCCTCTGGCATCTGACTTGTCGTACGTTGGGGGGGGGGAACCGGTTGTGGCTACTTTCCGAAAACATGTACGCGCTGCCGCACTGGCTGACTATCTTCTTTTGACCAGGCACGCACTATCTTTTCCCATTGGCTTCGCCGAAGTTCAACGGGCTTACAACGTTGCTTTCCTGCCTTTCCGCTTGGGCCAAGATTGTGGGTTATGCGAGGAGATGATAGTTGTAACGCCCTCCGTGACTCTGTTATTCTTAGATACACAGCGCAGAGAAAGAGGCCGGAGTGTCCGGTTCAAGGCGTTTCATGTGTTAGGACATCATCTATTGGGGCACGCAAAACAGCATGATTTCCTTGCGGCTACGCATCCTCTCTGCAGCTCCCCACTCGACAATGCCCTGGACCAGGAAGCCGACGCCTTCGCACGGGAAGCGCTGATGCCATACTGCGTGGTGGATCAGTTCAACGGCACTCCTCGCGAAGGCGCTACCTTGTTTGGGGTTGATGTGGCGGAATACTTGGAGCGGAAAGCCGAGGTCTGCCATCATCCCATTCATCCAAAGCTACGCCAGGTTCAAACGCTGATTGCTGAGCGCTACTTACTTATTACTGCGAGCCAACTAGCGTAATCAGTTCTCGCCGTCAATTTCCCCGCGCCATAACCGGCAGGCCTTGGCGAAAGCAATACGCGCTTTGCGCTGGTAGCGAATTGCCTCTGCATCTTCAAAACAGTGAGTAGCCTGGGCACAGCTTTCCGCAGAAAGGCTGACGCTGACTGAGCCAAGGAACTTCAGGCCCATATCAAAACCAACGATGCGGAACGAGGCACACGTCTCAAGGCAGGTGATGGCCACCGTGTCTTCCGTCCGGTTCACATCCAATAAGTGGTCCAGCAGTAGTGTCCCCCTGTTTTCTATCTTAACGGAAACGCGCCAGCGAAACAGAGGTACGCCTTGTATCTCACTGACCCAGCATGTACTGACGATCCCTCGGCTCTCGGCCGCCTTGGTGATCGCACCCCACTCCTTCGGAGAGCAGACAACCAAGACAGCCAGGCCAACAAGGTTGTTCATGATCGCGCTCATGACTGTCTTGCCCGACGCCTCATATTCTTCTGGAATCAGTATCTCCGTCCTGCCATCCTCAGTGACAGTCAAAGCCCACACACTGCCAACTGGTTTCAGGGCTGTCATTTCAGAAATCAGCGCTTCGGGTACACGCATTTCCACATCTTCCCCCTTATGAGGGCGCGTCCATCTTACCTACCGGTGAACAGCTTCTCCCTTTCCTTGTTGGTTTCCTCCCGCATGGACTGACGGTAGCAGTCCTCTGTCATTGGGCCGCCAGCCCATACCCAACTAGACGCACCACCTCGCGTTTCTCGGAGGAGTTCGCACCCGTCTCAAGAATGTATGGACACACGGAGGCCCCTGCCTGCCGGATTCATCCTTCTTCATCCAAGGATGGTGTAGGCGCGTCATGTCGGTCCACAGGCCATGCCATAGCGTCCCTATCCTGCTCAGCCTGCTCGAACTGGAGATGATAGTTCTACTCGCATGAACGACAGTAAGGACAGAATTCAGTCTCTTCGCAGGATGATCGAGGCGCTCTCTCGGCCGAAAATCGAGAGATGCGCTTTTCCACAGTCCGGGACGAACCCGGTCGCCAGCAATCCACTTGACCCCGTGCCCGATCACGCCGAAGGCCAGCGCGAGTCAGTCGGCCCGGTAATCGAAACCATGTACCCCCTGGACTATGTGCATGGCACTATTTCAATCGGCGCTGCCTTGTGTGTCCCGGCGAAACTGATCCAGGTCATCGCGCGCGATTCGCGCGCCTGGAGCGGCATCTCTTCGACGGTCTTCCTCGACATCGAAACGACTGGGCTGACGGGAGGCACAGGAACGCTCGCTTTTCTTGTCGGTGTCGGGAGATTCAGCAGTTCTTCGTTTTCTGTGGCCCAGTTCTTCCT
>JAHDPS010000094.1 GCA_018434225.1 Bacillota bacterium | reverse complement strand
CCGCTGATCTGAAAAAAGTCCTCCTGATCGGCAGCAAAGCGGAAGTCGATATGATCACTTTCGACGGGGCAGGCGGCGGCAGCGGATATAGTCCATGCAAAATGATGAATGAATGGGGTCTGCCGACCGTCGTGATGGAAGATGCGGTCTGTTCCATCCTGGAGAGCCTCAAAAAGGAAGGCTGCTACATTCCCGCGATCACCATTACAGGCGGGTTCGCCTCCGAAGATCAAGTGTTTAAGTCACTGGCCTATGGCAATGGAATGGTGACAGCGGTTGGTCTATGCCGCGCGGCTATGGCGGCGGCCATGAGCGGCAAGAGGATCGGGGAAATGATCAAAGCGGGCGACGTTCCCAAGAATCTAAGAAAATATGGCGCTACTATTGAAGAAATCTACGGCGACCTGGCTGATTTGCGTTTCATTTATGGGAAAAGGGCGAACGAATTCTCTCCGGGCGCGATTGGCGTGTTCTCATACCTCAACAAGATTGCCTTTGGGGTAAAACACTTCGCGGCGTTGAACAGGAAATTCGACATCGCCTATCTAGACAGAACGGATTTGATTCCACTAACTCGTGAAGCCAAAGATTTGATGAACGGAAAATGGTCCGGGTGAGCCGGTTGTGGATGATGAGAAGTGGGCGAGGGACACTGCTGGTACTGATGCTGTTCCTTGGGGCTGCAGCCTCCGGCATTCTGGCAAACAGCGACCACCCGGCGGTCAGGCGCGTCAGCCCGGTAATCTTGGTTGCCGGCGCTATACTGGTCTACTTATGTCTTCCCGAGTCCCTGTTTCGCCCCAGCCCCGAGGGCGTGATATCCACCAGATTCATATTCTTCCCGGTTGTTGTCCTGTTGGCGTGCATCGTACGACGGATAGCGGGCGACACCAGGTACTACCCCGGCCACCGTAGGTAGATAGATACTCAACCCCCCTCGCCAGTGCCCGCCCGGGATGTTGGGGTCGCAAGTGCCACTGCTTCAGATCCTTGTCGAACGAATTTGTTTGACTCCAACATCCCTCGACACCTACAATGAAACTGACAGGAATTGGTAGCCATGGTATCAGGCCCTACCCAGACTTCTACACGCTTCGACGCAGTGTGCCTCGGTTGGCGCAAGCTCCCGAAATACCGATAGGCAATGCGCCGTCTGCCCGGCTCCTGGTTCAAAGACTCGTAGGCGGTGTGTTGCCTGAAACCTGCTGTGCAGAGTCTCTATTCCGCCATGAAGAGGCGAGCCGCGTCGGTTGTTTGCAGGCTGACGGGTGGGGTTTGTGGGATTGCCTCCAGCGAACGCGGGGCAACGAGCGCGGAATACGCGCTCATCCTGGCCCTGGTTGTCATCACCCTTATTACGACTTTGAGCGCCCTCGGGGCGGCGCTCAACCACAAACTGACCAGCATCATC
>JAHDPS010000211.1 GCA_018434225.1 Bacillota bacterium | reverse complement strand
CTCCTCCGGCGATCCCTTTTCCCCGGCTCGGATCCACGCAAGTATTCCGTCGCGCCCCTCATCGTGGCCGGCGGAAAAATACTGGATAGCCCGTACCATCACGTCAGACGGATCGTATGCGGTCTCGGGGATAATGCCCAGGAGAGCGAGTTTGAACGATTCGGAGCCGGCTATCCTGCCGGGTCTGAGCACGCCCGGAAGATCGAGCACCTCGATGCCCTCCATGGTCCGCACCCACTGCTTTCCGCGAGTGACGCCGGGCATCGCCCCCGTCCTCGCGGACGCCCCCGATGTCATCCGGTTGATCAGGGACGACTTCCCCACGTTGGGGACCCCGACCACCATGACCCTCATCGGCCTACCGCCCCCACCGGACGCCGGCCGGCGGGCGCGCTCCCCGAACAACAGCCGGCATCCCCTGAGTAAGTCGGCCACCCCCTCGCCGCTCCTCGCGTCGACCGGGTAGGCGGGTGTTCCCTCGCTCTTGAACCGCTCTATCCATTGTTGAGTGGCGACGGGATCGGCGAGATCGGCCTTCGCGAGGGCGATCACCCTCGGCTTCGAGGAAATCCGGAAGATGCCCGGATCCCTGGAGATCCGGGGCGCCCTCGCGTCCACTACCTCAATGACGACATCCACGAGCCTGGTGTTCTCGCGGATGGCCCGCATCGCGGACGCCATGTGACCTGGATACCACTGGGGGCTCAAACCTCGCACCTCACCTGATGAGCCTTACCCTATCCACCGGCCAGTAGACGAAAATGGCCTTCCCCCGTATGAGGTTTATCGGGACGGTCCCGAACGCCCGGCTGTCGTGACTGTTCGGCCGGTTATCTCCCATGACGAAAACGTGTCCCTGGGGAACCACGATTTTCGAGTATTCGCTGAGCACATCCTTACGTATGTACGGTTCATCGATCGGCTGCTGGTTAATGTATACCCTGCCGAGTTTCACCTCCAGCGTCTCTCCCGGCAGGCCGATCACGCGTTTGATAAAGTCCTTGTCGCCCCTCTTAGGAAGATGGAAAACCACGATGTCGCCCCTTTTCGGGGAGCCCAACCGGTATATGAACTTGTTCAAGAATAGGCGCTCGGTGTCAAGCACAGTGGGCTCCATGGACGGGCCGTCGACGATCCAGGACTGTACCACGAAACCCTGTATCAGGTATGCCAGCACCATGGCCGTGACGATTATCTCCAGCGCTTCCCTGGCGATTTGTTTAAGATTCATTGCAAGCCTCCGCAGGTTTTCAGAACGCCGTTGAAACAAAAAAGGGCCTGAGGCCCTCAGTTCTTGCTCAGGAGCGAGACCGTTCCTTTATTCTCGCGGCCTTGCCGCTCAATCCCCTGAGATAATACAGCTTCGCCCGCCGGACTCTACCCTTCCTGACGACCTCTATCCTGTCTATTCTCGGGGAATGTACCGGGAACGTCCTCTCCACTCCGATTCCATAAGAAACACGCCGCACGGTGAATGTCTCTCGCACACCACTGCCGGCTCGTCGTATCACAGTACCCTCGAACGCCTGCAGCCTCTCGCGCCCGCCCTCAACGACCTTCACTTGCACGCGAACGACATCGCCCGGGGAAAACGAGCCGACATCCTTCTTCATCTGCTGTTGTTCGAGGAGTTCGATAGTATTCATTGAAACAAGCACTCCTTCTTGTAGACGGGAATCCCCGCAAAATCAACGGACTCATTATAGCACGCGGCCCCCTGCCTGGCAATTCTTTCAGCTCAGCCTAGCCAGCCGCGGCTCGAGCCTCAGCACCGGGCCGATCGGGCCGGGTAATCCGGCTGGAAGGGCGGGATCAGGTAGTGGTTTCCCCGCGGACCTCCGCCAACAGCCTCCTGTCCTCGTCGCTCAGCGCCATTCCGTCCAACAGGTCCCTTCGCCTGATGAGCGTCCTCCTCAAGGCCTCTTTACGCCTCCACAGCCGCACCTTCTCGTGGTCTCCGGAAAGGAGCACCTCGGGCACCTCCATCCCACGAAACTCTCTCGGCCTGGTGTATTGGGGACCCTCCAGCAAGCCCTGGGCGAACGAATCCTGGACCGCGGACATATCATCCCCCAGCACGCCGGGGACCAGCCTGCATACAGCGTCAATGACAACCAGCGCCGGTATTTCACCTCCGGTCAACACGTAGTCCCCGATAGAGATCTCCTGATCGACTCCAAGCCTGATCCTCTCGTCGAAGCCCTCGTAGTGACCACAGACGAAGACTAGATGAACCCTACGCGCCAGATCCCACGCGATCGCCTGGCTGAAGACCTCACCTTGGGGCGTCATCAGCACGATCCATGGCCTGGCTGCGCTACGTTCCACCGCGTCATCGATAGCGGCATACACCGGCTCGGGTTTCATTACCATCCCCGTGCCCCCGCCGTATGGACAATCATCGGTGACCTTGTGCCTTCCCTCAGCGTAATCCCTGATGTTCGTGACCCTGACGCTCAACAGGCCCTTCTCGAGCGCCCTTCCCAGGATACTGGCGCCGAGCGGCCCTTCGAACATCTCGGGAAACAGGGTCAAGATGTCCACTATCAACGCTGGAACCTCCCCTAGACCAATCCCTCCAGGGGCTCGATCACCATTCTCCTCGAACGCAGGTCGATCAGGGTCACGACTGACTTAATGGCCGGAATGAGGATATCCCTTCCTCCTCCCGCGGGCTTGACCACGTACACATCGTTTGCGCCCGTGTGGAGCACATCCGAGACCTTCCCCAGGAGCCGGCCATCAGTCGTCGATACGTCGAGACCGACGATGTCGAACACGTAGAACCGCCCTTCCGGAAGCGGCGGGACTTCCGCCCGCGGGATCTTGAGATAGCCCCCCCGAAGGCGTTCGGCGTCGTCCCTCGTTTCCACCCCCGACAACTTGACGGCGGGACACCCCTTCGAGGTCGTGACATCCTCCACAGTGCAGGTACGGCCGCCTTCATCTCCGGCGGAAGTAATTATGACTTCCAGGCCGGCGACGAACCTGTCGGGAAAATCCGTCAAGGGCTGTACCCTGACATGCCCGCGAACCCCGTGTGGTCCCTTTATGTATCCGATCGCAATCAATCCCGTATCTCCGTGACTACCCCGTTCTCGATAAGGACAGCCGCCTGAGTGATCCGGTCCCACCTGTCTCCCACCTCGACCGGAGCCCATCCTTCCACCGTCCCGCGAACCACCTCAGAACCCGGCTCCAGTCTCGCGATATCCTTCAGGTTCTCGATCAATGCGGACTTACGATCGACTCGCTTTTGCCGTTCCCCGTCAAGGTGTGACTTGAGTACCTGCGCCTGCGGTGAACCGCCCTTCTCCATCTCGATCACGCGCTTGAGCTGCGAGTCGATCTGCTGTATCTCGATCTCGATCTTCTTGAGGGCGTCCTGGACCTCACAAGCCAGCTCCCTCTTGAGCTCGTCCGTTACCCTGGCACGGATCTGAACCGGCCTGTTTATGATGATCCGACCGGGTCCGCCCATTTCCCCGTTACACCTCACGAAAGGATCTCCACCGAAACCCGCTTCCCATCGCGAGCCGCGACGGCGCGCACGACGGTTCGGAGCGCCTTGGCTATCCTTCCCTGCCTTCCTATCACCTTTCCAACGTCATCCGGAGCCACCTTGACCTCGATGACGAGGGACGATCCGCTTTCCACCTCGCGCACTTCCACGAGTTCCGGTTGGTCGACTAGCGCCTTCGTGAGCACCTCGACAAGATCCCTCATCCCACTAGCCTCCCGGAATTACTTCTTGGTCATTCTGGCCTCGTGCATCTTCTTCATGATTCCGAGCCTCGATAACAACGCCCTAACCGTGTCGGACGGCTGCGCGCCGCGCCCCAGCCAAAGGATCGCCTTTTCCTCCTCGATGTGCAGTACACTCGGATCGGCAGTCGGGTTATAGAACCCGATTTCCTCGATGAACCTGCCGTCCCTGGGGGATCGCGAATCCGCAACGACCACCCTGTAGAACGGCGCCTTCTTCGCTCCCACTCGCTTGAGCCTGATCTTTACCGCCAATACTACCACTCCCTTGACCAAATTTGACGTGATGTCATCCAATATCGTTCAGCGCCCGCCGAACGGCCCCTTGGGACCGCGCAGCATCGCGCCTGCCTTCCCCTTGTCCAAAGATTGGATCTGTTTCACGAGCGTCCTGGCCTGGTCGAACTGCTTGAGCAGCCTATTGACGTCCTGGACCTTTGTGCCGCTGCCGGACGCTATCCGCCTCCGGCGGCTCGCATCGATGATCGAAGGGTTCGCCCTCTCCATCCTGGTCATCGAGCCTATTATCGCCTCGAGCCTGGCCATCTCTTTCTCCCCGGGCACTTCGGAGCCCAGGTTCTTCATCTGCTTCCCCATTCCGGGGATCATGGATAGAACCTGATCCAGGGGACCCATCTTCCTCACGCTCTTCAACTGATCGAGGAAGTCATCCAGGCCGAATTCCGCTCTGCGCATCTTCCGCTCGAGCTCGCGCGCCTTCTCCTCGTCCATCGCCTCTCCGGCCTTCTCGATCAGGCTGAGCACGTCGCCCATCCCCAGGATCCTCGACGCCATCCGCTCGGGATGGAATGGCTCCAGCGCTTCGGTCTTCTCGCCAACGCCGGCGAACTTGACGGGGACGCCCGTCGACGCGCGTATCGACAGGGCCGCGCCACCGCGGGTGTCGCTGTCAAGCTTCGTGAGGATGACCCCGCCCAGGCCGAGCCTCTCGTGAAAAGCCGAGGCGACGTTGACGGCCTCCTGCCCGGTCATTGCGTCCGCCACGAGCAGGATCTCCGACGGCTTCACGATCTCCTTTATCTCATCGAGCTCGCGCATCATCTCTTCGTCGATCTGCAGTCTTCCCGCTGTATCGATTATGACAGTGTCGCACATGGCGGACGCCGCTTCCGATATGCCGTTCCTGACTATATCGACCGGCCGCGTGTCCTCGGGCGCGGTGTAAACGCGCAGCCCGGCCTGTTTTCCCACCACCCTCAGTTGCTCGACGGCCGCGGGCCTGTACACGTCGGCCGCCACCAGCAACGGGTGCATCCCCTGCTTCTTCAGGTAAAGGCCGATCTTGGCCGAGGTGGTCGTCTTGCCCGATCCCTGGAGACCCACGAGCATGAACACTGTGGGGGGCTTCGGGGCGAGAGTGAGCCGCTGATTGGCCCCGCCCATGAGCGCGGCCATCTCTTCGTAAACGATCTTGACTACCTGTTGACCGGGGCTGAGGCTTCCCATGACCTCCTGCCCCACGGCCCGCTCCTTGACTCGGGACGCAAAATCCTTTACAACCTTGAAGTTGACATCCGCTTCGAGCAGCGCCAACCGGATTTCCCTCAGGCCCTCGGCGACGTCGGCCTCCGTGAGCCGCCCGCGTCCCCTCAACCTGCGTAGCGTCCCCTGTATCTTATTTGACAGGCTCTCGAAAACCATTTTATCCTCCGTTACGGGTCAGGCCCATCAGTCCCGCTGCCCGCTTTCACGCAATAGCCGGCGGACTATGGAACGCGCATTCTCGACCGCTCGAGCCGAATCGTCGTCGATCCCGGACGCCCCCACTGTACCCAGGATGTCCAGCACCTCCCTAAGAAGACGCTCCGTCTCAGCGTCCGAGGCAACGATGCCGAGAACCCCCTCATAGGCCTCCAGGGAGGCCTGCGCGCGTTTCAGCGTGTCGTGCACGGCGGCCCTCGTTATCCCGAACTGCTCCGCGATCTCCCCGAGGGACAGGTCCTCCCCATAGTGAAGGTTCACGACCTTCCTCTGGTTGTCCGTAAGGAGGGGCCCATACACGTCCGCGAGCACGGCCATTCTAACGAACTTCTCCACCTCACGCTTACCCCCTCACGAAAAACGCGAAGACGGATACAGTGGATCTCATAAGATCCTAACCCGCCCTCGAACGCCTGTCAAGTGTATACCCTTTACAACATACTCCCTTTACAGCAGCGCCTCGGCGAACGCATCCGCGGAGAAATCCCGAAGGTCTTCCATTCCCTCGCCGACCCCTACGAACTTCAGGGGTATCCCCGTCTCTTCGGCGATCGCGATGATGATCCCGCCCTTGGCGGTCCCGTCGAGCTTAGTGAGGACGATCCCCGTCGCGCCGACGGATTCCTTGAACACCTTCGCCTGCTCCAGGGCATTTTGCCCCGTGGTGGAGTCCAGAACCAGGAGCACTTCGTGCGGGGCGCCCTCCACCTCGCGCGCCAGCACCCTCCTCACTTTCTTCAGCTCCTCCATCAGGTTGGTCTTTGTGTGGAGCCTGCCGGCAGTGTCGACGATGACAGTGTCCATTCCCCTGGATCGCGCCGCCTGCACAGCGTCGAAAGCGACCGCCGCAGGGTCGCCGCCCTCCCTGTGGCGGACTATCCCCGCGCCCACTCGGCCGGACCACACCTCCAACTGTTCCACCGCAGCGGCGCGGAACGTATCCGACGCGGCGAGCATGACCTTCCGGCCTTGCGACCTCAGTAGCCAGGCGAGCTTGGCGATCGTCGTGGTCTTGCCCACTCCGTTCACCCCGACGACCATGATGACTGCAAGGTCCCGCGGCAGGTCAAGCCGCCCCTCGTGCGGCTTGAGCGCGCCGCGCACGACAGTCCGCAGTACAGCCCTTATTCCAGCCGCGTCCTTCATTCCCGTCGTTCTCACTCTGGACCTGACCTCGGCCACAATCCTGCCCGCGGCCCTGACCCCGACGTCGCAAGCCACCAATCCCTCTTCGACCTGATCGTACACCTCGTCAATCGCCGCGCCGGAACCGGCAGCCTCCTGCATGTAAGAGACGAGGGCTTCCCTCGTCTTCGATAGTCCGCTTCTCAATCTGGCAAACAGATCCATGCCCCTGACCGTCACCCCGCTTTTTCGATCAGTTTCACCGAGACCAGCTTCGACACTCCCGGTTCCTCCATCGTCAGGCCGTACAGCCGGTCGGCCATCTCCATAGTCGCCTTCTGGTGGGTTATCACGATGAACTGCGTCCCGTTCCCGTACTCCTTGACGAGCCGCCCGAACCTCTCGACGTTACTATCGTCGAGCGCAGCGTCGATCTCGTCGAGCACGCAGAAAGGGCTCGGCCTTGTCATCAGAATGGCGAAGAGTAACGCTATGGCGGTCATAGCCTTCTCCCCGCCCGAGAGGAGGTTGATATTATGAACCCGCCTACCCGGCGGTTGCGCCCTTATTTCCACCCCCGCCTCGAGCGGGTTGGCGCCCTCCGTGAGGCTCAGGTCGGCGGCGCCTCCCCCGAACACGTCCTTGAATACCCGGCGAAAGTTCTCCCGAACCCTATCGAAGGACTCGACGAACACCTCCGACATCTT
>JAHDPS010000025.1 GCA_018434225.1 Bacillota bacterium | reverse complement strand
AGTTCAGCCGCCCGAATACACCCCAATGACCTGAAGCGCCTGATACGGGCGATCGAGGTGTGCCGGGTGACGGGGGTTCGGCTCTCGGAGTTCCCCCGCACGGGGCGGCCCTTCTCCGAAGCGTTCATGGCTTGCCTGGATATTCCGAGAGAGGAACTGTACGGGCGGATCGACGCCCGCGTTGACGAGCAGATCCGTAGAGGCCTGATCGAAGAGGTCGAGAGCCTCCACCGGATGGGTTACGATGAAAGGTTCTTTTCGATGAATAGCCTGGGTTACCGCGAGATAGGTGACTACCTGAGAGGGCGGGCCACCATCGAGGACGCCGTCCGTCTTATCAAAAGGAATACGCGCCGTTTCTCGAAGAGGCAACTCACCTGGTTCCGCCGGGACCCGCGAATAATCTGGATACGAGCCGGACATGATCGCCCAAAGAGTTGTGTCTTGGAAGACATTAGTAGGCTGGCTGAAGGAAAATGGTCTCCAGCGTAGAAACCACTGAGTGACGTCTGGAACGGGGTGCGAGCCGAATGACCAAGCCTCAGATTAATCTGCAAGACAGCTTTCTCAATCAGGTACGGAAGGATTCAACTCACGTCACGCTATACCTGGTCAATGGATTCCAGATCAAGGGACTGGTCAAGGGCTTCGACAACTTTACTGTGGTTATGGACAGCGATGGGAAGCAGCTCCTGGTCTATAAGCATGCGATCTCCACGATAACGCCGTCGCGGCCTGTCACCGTCCTCATAGCGGATATGAAAAGGGATCCCGGCGATCAATAGGCTCCTCGGGTACATCTAAGTAGGCGCCGTCAAGAACGGGGCCCGGCGTAGGCCGGGCTCTTGTAGTGTCCGCGTCTTGCCCGACGTTGATGTGTCATAGTATAATGAGTGAGTGCTCAATCGGTTTACTATGCGCGCAACGGGGGGAACCACATGGATCGCAGTACGGACACGCGAGAACGCCTGCTTGCAGAGGCTCAACGCCTCTTCGCGCAAAGGGGTTTCGGAGGCGCGACGACGGCGGACATAGCGAGGCACGCAGGGGTCGCGGAGGGTTCGATATACCACCATTTCAAGGATAAAAAGGCGTTGTTCATGGCATGCGTGGAGCCATTGGTCGAAGAGGTGCTGCGCATGAGCTCCGCGGATCTCAGCTCCGCACGGAGCCGCAGAGACGCGGTGCGGTCCATCGTCGAATCCCGCTTGCGTTTGATCGAGTCCAACATGGAGAGGTTCAATATCCTGTTCGCCGAGGCGCCTTACCGTCAGGACCTGTACGAAATGCTTTACGGTCGTATGTTTCTGGCATGGGGGAAGGAATTCTCGGGTTCGGGGCTTGATATCCTCGGCTCCGGCTCGGGCGGTCGGCCCGTGGATTTCCTAATACTTGGTCTCGGGATTACGACTGTGATCTGGACTACGCTGAACTTCTTGAAACTCCGGGGGAAGTCCGATTCCGCTGAGTACCAGTCCATCCCGGCCATTTCCAGGGAGGATCTAGTGGACGGCATCACGGATTTCGTCCTGAACGGGCTTGGTGGTGGGCGGGGGGCATGCGAGAATGCGTAGACTCCTTCCGCTTGTACTGATCCCCGCCCTGCTATTTCCCTCGTTGTGGGCTTCGGGCTGCTCCAACGCAAACAACGGTTCACTGACCACTTCAGGAACGATACAGGCTACGGAGACCCTCGTTGTGGCCGAGGTCGCGGGTAAGATCGAGGGTATGCCAATCAGCGAAGGCGGTGAGGTAGGCCGAGGAGAGACCATCGCGAAGTTGGAGGCGACTGCCATCGAACTCCAGCTCAAGCAGGCTCAGGCTGCGGTGAACCTTGCCGAGGCCCGTCTTGCCGAAGCGCGAGCCGGGGCGAGGCCGGAGCAGATCCGTCAGGCCGAGGAGCTCGCTAAGCAGGCCGACGCGTCTTTCGCTGGGGCTCGCAAGAACTATGAGACGACCGCCCGGCTCTACGGGGAAGGGGCAGCGTCGCGCGTGCAGATGGACGCCGCAACGACCCAGATGGAGGCCGCCGAGGCTAACGCGAAGGCGGCCCACGCCCAGGCCGATCTGGTGAAGAAGGGATCCACACCCGAGCAGATCAGGCAGATCGAGTCGGCACTCGAGCAGGCGGTGGCCGCCGCCGACCTGGCTCGCTTCAACCTTGATAGGACCACCGTGAAGGCGCCGGTCGGGGGCGTAGTGACGCGCAAATTGCTGGGGCCGGGGGCCCTTGTGGCGCCGGGCTCGGCAATTGCCGTGTTGATCGACCCTAACGATCTCTGGCTAAGAGTCTACGTTCCCGAAAACCGGCTCGGGGCGCTGTCGCTGAATGCGAGGGCCGATGTCGAGGTAGACGCATTTCCAGGGAAGCGCTTCAAGGCGGAAGTCATCTACATTGCGGATAAGGCCGAGTTCACTCCCCGAAACGTTCAGACCAAGGAGGAAAGGGCGACCACAGTCTTCGCCGTCAAGCTGAGACTTCTGGAGGGGCTGGACGGGCAGTTGAAGCCCGGCATGCCGGCTGACGTGACCTTCAACCCGCCCGCAACAGGAGGCAGGTGAAGGGTGGTGGAGCCGGCGGTCACTATTGAGGGACTCCTGAAGCGCTATGGGGACGTCGTGGCGGTCAACGGCCTGACATTGAGCGTGCCGCGCGGGAGCGTCTACGGGTTGCTGGGGCCCGACGGAGCTGGGAAGACCAGCGCGCTGCGATGCCTGACTCGGGGGACAAAATTCGATGGTGGCAGGGCATTCATTGCGGGCCTGAACGTGGAAAGGGACATCGAACGGATCCGGCCCGTCGTGGGATATATGCCGCAGCGTTTTGCCCTGTACGCGGATCTCACGGTCATGGAAAACCTGGAGCTGTTCAGCGATCTCTTTACTGTGCCGAGAGCGGACCGGATGGAAAGATTGCCGCGCCTCATGGCCTTCAGCCGCCTGACCAGGCACGAGAGGAAACTCGCTGGGCACCTTTCCGGCGGGATGAAGCAGAAACTCGCCCTATGTACCGCGCTCGTCCACAACCCGGGGGTATTGCTCCTGGATGAACCAACAACCGGAGTGGATCCGGTCAGCCGTCGCGACTTCTGGGAAATCCTGCTCGAACTGAAAAAACAGGGGGTCGCGATACTCGTCTCGACACCCTACATGGACGAGGCCGAGAGATGCGACACGGTTGGGATGATGGTGGATGGGAGGATACTCGTTGAAGGCGCGCCCGCGGAACTGAAGAGCCGGTTCCCGCACAGGCTTGTGGCGGTTTCGGCGGAACCGTTGTTCGCCGCCAGGCGGGTTCTGGACGTGGTTCAGGGGGTCCATACCACAGTCCTTCACGGAGACGCGATCCACCTCGTCGTTGACGACCCCGCGGAGATCATTCCACGCGTCACGGCCGCCCTGGAAAAGGCCGGCCTGGGGCAGCGTTCGATAGGCGAGGTCGCCCCGGGTCTGGAAGACGTGTTCGTTTACGAGATAAGGCGATGTCAAGGTCAGCGGGGGAAGAGGATTGGTGGTAATTGAGGTAACTGGTTTACGGAAAAGGTTCGGCGCTTTCACCGCCGTCGACGGGATCGATTTCTCTGTCGAGAAGGGTGAGATCTTCGGGTTCATCGGCCCCAACGGTTCCGGTAAGTCCACCACGATACGGATGCTGCTCGGATTGTTGACCCCTTGCGGAGGAGGCGGTCGAGTGCTGGGCTATGATATCGCGACGCAATCGGAGGCCATCAGACAGCGAACCGGGTACATGGCGCAGCGCTTCAGTTTGTACGACGACCTGACGGTCCGCGAGAATATCTCCTTCTATGCCGGGGTGTACGGCCTCCGCGGGGCCTGTGCCGCCGAGCGTATCCGCGAGGCCCTCGAAACGGTCGATCTTCCCGATATCGAGAACATGAGGGCGTCAGCCCTGTCGACGGGATGGCGGCAACGACTGGGCCTTGCCTGCGCGCTCGTCCATCAGCCACCCGTGATGTTCCTCGATGAACCCACAGGGGGGGTGGACCCGCTCGCTCGCCGGCAGTTCTGGGACCTCCTGTACAACCTGGCCGGCTCCGGTTCGACTATACTGGTCACCACACACTACATGGACGAAGCGGACCACTGCAACAGGCTATGCCTGATAAACGAGGGCCGGATCCTCCTGTCGGGGACGCCGGGGGAGATGAAGAGATCGGCGGGCACCAGGGATCTGGGCGAGATATTCGCGCGAATCGCGCAGCAAGGGAAGGAAAACGGATGAATCTCGTGCGCCTAAGGGCCATTATGCGAAAAGAGTTCATTCACGTAGTAAGGGATCCGGGCACTCTCGCGCTCGTCATAATCATGCCCGTCATGATGATGTTCATCTTCGGCTATGTCGTGAGCACCGACGTAAGGTCGGTGTCCACCGCGGTCGCCCTCCAGGATACGGGCCTGGCCGCCCGCGAGATATTCGAGCGGTTCGAACAGACGGGCTACTTCAGGGTGGATAGGTACGTCCGGTCCGCCGCCGAGGCGGGGGCGCTGATCCAGGCTGGGGACGTCAGGGTTGGAATCATCATTCCCTCCGACTACTCTGATCGGATCGCACGCAGAGAAACGGCCTACGTGCAGGTGCTCATCGACGGTTCGGACCCGGTAGTCAGCCGCATGGCGCTGACCACCGCGGAGTTCCTCGGTCAGATGGCCGGAACCGAGATCATGTTACAGCGACTGCAAACTCTAACGGGAGGTAATACCGAGATCGAGATGCCTGTAGAGGTGCGGGCGAGGATATGGTACAACCCCAACATGGATACGGCCACTTTCAACCTGCCGGGCCTGTCGGGGATGCTCCTGCAGAGCCTCACCATCGTGCTCATCGCTCACGCCATGGTTCGCGAGCGCGAACACGGGACCATCGAACAGCTCATCGTGACCCCCGTGCGTCCCTCTGAAATGATTCTCGGTAAGATGATGCCTTATGTCGT
>JAHDPS010000092.1 GCA_018434225.1 Bacillota bacterium | reverse complement strand
TCGCTCATACCGGTCCACTGTGCGGCGACCTCAGAAAATATGTTGATTGCGCTTCTGAACTGCGTCTTGGCGGCATCCTCGAATACCCTGATCCCTAGAGACTCCATTACCTCCTGGGCTTTCGGCCTGCGTAGGAAGGCTAAGATGCTGTTCAGGGCGTTGCCAACCTCGCGCCCAGTCCTGCCCGTGGCCTCGCGCATTACGGTCAACACGGCGATTGTCTCTTCAAGGTTTAATTTCATCAAACGCGCCGCACCTGATGACCTTGCAAGACCGTCAATCAAGTCCTCTGAGCTGATCGCGAAATCGTCAGCCGTTCTGTTAACTTTGTCAAGAACCTCCGGTAGCTGTTTGGCAGTCAACTGCCACTGGGACATGACTGCAATAAGTCCCTGCGTGGCCTGTATATTGTTCAGCTCGGCGGTGTTCAGGGCCAAAAGGGTAGTTCTGGTAAGTCCCAGCGTATCAGCCATTCCATAACCAGCTTGCGCCCATTTTGCGGCGACATCTTGAACCACGCTCATGGGCTGGCCGAATTCTTTCGCCAGGGCGAACAGCTCATCCCGCATCCGCCCGAAGTCGGCCCCAGAATCTTCCAAAACCCTTTCGAGGAGTATCATGCCCGCTTCAACATCGCTGATGTCCTTCGTTATATTCCGAAATACCCTCACACCCGCGTAGGCAGCCGCACCGGTCAATAAGTCGAACTTGAACGTGCTGCGGTTCTTCACTTCATTCTGAATGTCAGTCATGGTCTGGACTGTTGCGGCCTTTTCTCCCTTGAGGGCCTGATTCACCGCCGCTATTCTTTTTGCGCCCGTGTCCTGTGCGATCCTGACTAGTTCGCGCCCGTGGCCGTCATATTGTCAACGCCGACGTGACTTTAACCCCCGTAACGCCAGCGGGGATTTGACCCCCCTACCATCAGAGCACCTTCGGACCCGAGTAGACCCCCGCCCGCGTCTTCTCCTTTAGCCTGTAGCTCTCACCTCGGATGTTGATGAT
>JAHDPS010000104.1 GCA_018434225.1 Bacillota bacterium | reverse complement strand
GTATCTCCGTCAGCTCGGTGCTCATTGAATGCCCACCTAAACTCAGAATGCACGTGCCGTCCGGCACGCGCTTAATTGTCGCGTAGCTCAGCGCGTCGATCGGGCTCTCGCACAGCACCACGCTGGAGGCCTCCGCCAGCGGCACCCCGTACGTGAACCATGCGCTTTTTTTCTCGCCCTGGCTCTGCTTGAAGCTCCCCCGGGTACCCCTCACGGTGGTACCCTTCACCGCACCAGCCAGATCCCTGTGTACAAACACCGCGGATCCATGACGATTGGCATACAGATCCCCGCGCTGCACCAAATACTCCACCGCGTCGGGGTGGATCCCGCGCTCCTGGGCCAGGTAATCCTTGACCCGTTGAAGCTTCGACGGATCCGGTTCGTCCAGCTTCCGCGGCGTGGTGGGTTGAGTGTTTTTAACCCATCCCTCGGCTCGGTTGGCGTAATACCGCGTTAGCGCTCCCGCTGCTTTATCCTCGCCGTACAAACCACGCAGGATTGACACCCCCCCCTTGAAATCCACACCCTCCAGATGCATCACCAGATCGATGGACCCACCGCCAAGGGGTTTCCCGGTGCCTGGGTCTATCGTGCTTCCGTGGAAGTCGTAGAATTTTTGATCCTTTACCACTACCTTCCCTTCAGCGGTATGATAGACCTGTCCCCACGCACCGGACTGCTTTACATCTTTCTGGAATCCGAGATCCTCCATGACCTGGCCCAGGGGGATATCCCTGAGGCGGTCAGCCTCAGATTTCCAATACGCGAGTTGTTTGTCACGGTCAGTGCCCCGGCGCTTCTCGAGGATGTATGCCCGGGCCTTCTCCTTGACACCTGTCCTGGAGAGATACTCGCTCGCGGTCTCCTCTCGCTCGGTGTGAATAAAAATCCCTTTCTCCACGACCGTTCGGGGATCGAGCTCCTGTTCAGTGATAGTTTTATTAACCTGGTCGTAGAACACCTGTATGTCAGTGTGGGTGGCCTTGGAGCCTGACAAGCCCCGCTGTAACCCGAAGGGTTTCATCGCGGCCGCGTAGGCATCCTGCAGCTTGTTCAGCGCCCGTTTATCCCCTGTCCACTTCCGGGCGTTGAAACTGGTCATCTGCTTCCCCTTCTTGTTGGTCTTCGTCTCGATCGGGGTTACGAGTGCCTGGATATGTGGAGTCTTTTCATCGTGGTGCAATG
>JAHDPS010000087.1 GCA_018434225.1 Bacillota bacterium | reverse complement strand
CGGGTGGCGCGGACAGCCGCCAGCCGAGCGACATTAACCTCCAAAGCCAGCCTGGATTCAACGACATCGAGGAGGACCGACTTCTCGAGGGCGACCAGAGTGACGCCCTCCTGGAAAAGGCTGGTGACCTCGCGGAGGAATCTCCCACCCCCGGGACGACTCTCTATCAGTCCACGGGCCTCGAGCACGCGGAATGCTTCTCTGAGAATCCCCCTGCTCACTCCCAGGTGCTTCTCCAGTTCGCGTTCCGACGGAAACCGGTCCCCGGGTTGGATCTCGCCCGTCTCCACGTAACGTACGAGTTGGTCTACTACCGACTCGTACAGCCTCTGCTTTTCCACCCTGAAGAATGGCACCGCATCTACCTCGCTAATCGTAGACTTAACTTTCCGACAGGACAGCCCAGCTGTCCACTCTATCGCATTCTACACGGCGAGGTGATATCCTCCCGCCTTTCCACTGCCCACCACGACCAGGGCGCCGGTCTCTTTGACGCCCCAGCCCCTGGGTAGTAGAATTGTCAACGAGGATACGCACAACAATCTTGGAGGAACGCCCGAATGAGTCAGAAGAAACGAGTCTTCTCCGGTATCCAGCCGAGCGGGGCGCTGACCCTGGGCAACTACCTCGGCGCCATGAAACAATGGGTGGCCCTGCAGGAGACCCACGATTGTGTCTACTGCGTGGTGGACCTGCACGCGCTCACTGTCCCCAGCGATCCGGACGACCTGAAAAAACGAATCTTTGACACGGCCGCCCTGCTCATCGCCTCGGGGCTGGATCCCGATCGCGTCATCTTGATCATCCAGTCCCACGTCCACGAGCATTGCGAACTCGCGTGGCTTCTCTCCTGCACGGCCACGTACGGCGAGATGGGCCGCATGACTCAATTCAAGGAGAAGTCCGAGGGCAAGGAATCCGTGTCCCTGGGTCTCTTCACTTACCCGGTGCTGATGGCAGCCGACATCCTCCTGTACCAGACCGATCTCGTGCCCGTGGGGGCCGATCAGAAGCAGCACGTTGAGATCACCCGGGACATAGCCGACCGCTTCAATAGGAGGTACGGCCCGGTGTTCACGCTCCCCGAGCCGTTCATACCCGAGGCGGGCGCGAGGATCATGTCCCTGGACGATCCCACGAAGAAAATGAGCAAGAGCAACCAGAACCCCAACAGCTACGTCACGCTCCTGGATACACCGGCCGCAATAAGGAAGAAGATCCTCTCGGCGGTCACGGATTCGGGCCGCGAAGTGCGCTACGACCCGGAGAACAAGGCGGCCGTGAGTAACCTCCTCACGATATACTCGCGGTGCGCGGGCGGGTCCATCGAAGACATTGAGGGGATGTACGCCGGCAAGGGGTACGCCGATTTTAAGAAAGACCTGGCCGCCGTCGTGACTGACACTCTCCGCCCGGTCCAGCAGAGGTTCGAGGATATTTGCGCGTCGGGCGAGGTGGCGCGCGTAGTCAAGGACGGCGCGGATAAGGCCCGTGAGATCGCGAGGGTCACCTTGGGCGCGGCTAAGGAACGTATTGGATTGGTCATTTAACAGGCAAATAAGCAGGTAAACGAGCGGCCAATATCGAACCTCCCCCTACACTGCCGTTAACATAACGCAGGAACGGGGAGGTTCGACGTGTGCGGAACCTATGGGTGCGGCGCGGCGGGACCCTTCAGGTAGTCCTCCTTGCCCTCGTCGCAACGGCCACCACCTCAGCGATAAGGGTGTCCACGGTGCGCGAGTACTGCAACCCGCCGGCCGAGGTACGCGGGGTCGGTGACCTCTCTCCCGTGATCCACCTGGAGGTAAAATGGCTCCTTTCTTCGATCCACTCCAGCGGGGCGCTTACGCTCACTCCCGACAAACAGCGGGTTATTCCGTATTTCTCCAACATAGCGATGACCGCCCTGGCCGGCAGGATGCCGCCCATCGTGGGCAACTACATCGACTGGTACCTGGACAACATCAACATGCCCGATAGGTGGGGCGCTTTTGGAACAATATACGATTACCGCGTTTCCGGAGACAACCTGATCCCGACGCGTAACTACGATTCCGCGGACAGCTACTCCGCAACGTTCCTCACCCTTATGAGGAGGTATTATGAAAGCACGGGGGATCTCGAATTCGTGCGTCGGCGCAAGGAACGGACAGACGTAGTCGCGGGCGTCATACTCGCCCTCCAGGACAAATATGGGTTAGTCAGGGTCAAGCCGAAGGATTCTACGAAGTATCTTATGGACAATTGCGAGGATTTCAGGGGCTTGATGGATTGGGCCTTCCTATTGGACGCCCTCGGTGACAAGCAATCCTCCGCAATGTACCGGGCCAGGGCCGCGCGTATCGCGTCGGCCGTGGAGTACCGGATGTGGGATGAGAATCGGGGAGTGTACGCCTGGAGGATCGACAGGGCGAATTACCCGAGCAAACCGGCCTGGACCAAATGGTATCCCGACGCCGTATCCCAGCTGTATCCAGCCACGAACGGCCTGATTCCCGCCTCATCGGCTAGGGCCGGGCTGCTGTACGACAAATTCAACAGGAGCTTCCCGTACTGGCCTGACGTTGAGATTAGGCACGGTTTCCCATGGGGAATGGTGGCTCAATCAGCTATAGTGCAGGGGGATTACGCAAGGGTCTCCGAATTCGTTAAGTCGACCGGGGCCAAGTTCGTGGAAAACGGCGGCCCTCATCCGTGGTATTGCCTCGAATCCGGCATGTTCATACTGGTATCCGACAGCATGGTGGAATGGTCCAAGCAGGCCCCTAAAGATTAGGTTCAAGGATCGGTTACGTACTGGATCTCACCTTGCTTTATCCAGCCGAGCTGTTCCCTGGCCACCTTCTCGATATACTGATCGTCCTGCAATATCTGGATCTGTTCGGTGAGTATCTGCTTCTTCATCTCCTGCGCGCGGATGGCGTCCTCAAGAGCCCTTTCCTGGGACCTCACGCTCATCAGTCTAATCTCCTGTCCGGCGAACGCGTACAACATAATCGCGAACAATAAGAGGGCAATGAGGTTCCTGCTCCTCCTCTGTTTGGGCTTAGCGCGCTCGAGCGTGGCGGTTTTTTGCATAAGGT
>JAHDPS010000149.1 GCA_018434225.1 Bacillota bacterium | reverse complement strand
GGCGTAACCAACGATATACGAGAATATCTCTTCGGCCACGGCCGTTGACGCCCCGTTTCCCACGGCTCTGGCTACGAATACCTTCCCTATTTCGTCCATCTCCCGCCTGGATCTGTGGTGGCTCATCACCTTGCGCAGGCGATCCGCTTCGCCCGGGGTGAATCCCGCGATCGCTGTGGCTATCTCGATCACCTGCTCCTGGAATAACACCACCCCGTAAGTCTTACCCAGGATCCCCTTGAGCCGCGGGTCCACATACCCGATGGGATCCGCGCCGTTCCGGCGCGCGATGTACGGTTCCACCATGTTGCCCAGGATCGGGCCCGGGCGGATAAGCGCCACGCTTGCGACCAGGTCCTCGAACCTATTTGCGCCCAGGCGCGATTGTAGAGCCCGTTGGGCCGGGCTTTCGAGTTGGAATACGCCGATGGTCCGTCCCGCCCGGAGCATCTCGTAGCTGTCCCTGTCTTCGGTGGGGATGCTGTCGTAATCGAGCCGCCCTCCGCCGCCCGCGCCTGTGGAACCCGCGCCGGAGCCGCCTGCGATGGGGCGGCCTGCGCCTGAACGGCTTGCGCAGGGGCTATTGATCGAGGAAATGGTATCCTCGACGGCTGAGAGCATCCTGAGCGAGAGGAGATCGAGCTTGATTAGGCCGAGTTCCTCGACATCGTCCTTGTCGAACTGGCCCACGATTACTCCCTTGGCGGCCATTTGAAGGGGCATGAGGTCCGTCAACGGCCTCCTGCTTATCACGATACCCCCGAGATGGGTGCCGAGAAACCGCGGGAATCCAGCGATTCTCTCGCACGCGTCGAGCAGGCAATCGAATTTCACTATGTCGAGGCGCAGGTCCCTCAACTCGGGGAATCGCTCGAGCGCCTCCCTGATATCGTCCGCGCCGATATATGGAATCCTTTTGGCCAGCCTGTCGATTTCTTCCTCCGAGAACCCGAAGGCCTTGCCGAGATCCCGTATAGCCGATCGCGCCTGGAACGTGCTGTACGTGCATACGGACGCCACATTGCCGGCACCGTATTTCCGACGGGCGTAATCCTGGATTTCATCCCTGTGGCGGGCGTCGAAATCTATATCTATATCGGGCTTCTGCGCGCGTTCGAGGCTCATGAACCTCTCGAACAATAGGCCGCGCGCGATTGAATCCACCTCGGTGATCCCGAGGCAGTACGCGACGGCGGAATCGGCGGCCGAACCGCGCCCCGCATGGCGTATCCCTTTCTCCCGGGCGAAGTTCACGATGTCCCAGACGATGAGAAAGTAGTCCTCGTATCCCAGTTTGAAGATGATATCGAGCTCGTGCTCGAGCCTATCCCTGATCCTTGCCGTGATCCTCCCGTACCGCCTACGGGCCCCGTCGCGGACGAGATCCCTTAGCATCTCCCTCGCGGTGGTCCCGTCGGCGACGGGGAAGGAGGGGTAACACTTTTCTTCGATATCCAGAGCGGGACTGCACCGCTCGGCGACGGCGGCGGCACCCTTAAGCGCGGCAGGGTATCCGGCGAAAAGGTGTCCCATCTCATCGGGCGAAATGAGATAGTTTTCGGCGTTGAGTTTCCTCTCGGGATGAACGCCGTCGACCGTGGTCAGCGTCCTTATGCATGTCAGGAGGTCGTGAACGGGAAAACCGTCCCTCGTTGAGTAATGGGCGTTCGCGGTCGCGACGGTATTCACGCCGAGCCTGCCTGCGATCTCCGTGAGCCGTTCATTCAACATCATGCTCCCGGGGAGGAGATGTTCGGGTAGTTCTATGAAGAATCCCCTCTTGCCGAATATATCCACGTACTTACGCGCAACCTCCAGGGCGCCGGCGTAGTCGCCCCGCAATATCCGCAAGGGGATCTCGCCACGGCGGCAACCGGACAGCGCGATTACCCCGGCCGCGCGATCGCGGAGGACCTCGAGGTCGAGAGCCGGTTTCCTTCTCGGGTTATCGAGGTGCGCCCTGGTGAGCGCGGCGCTTATATTCCTGTATCCTTCCGGACTTTCGGCCAATAACACAAGATGCGGGGGCAGGCCGGGCCCATCGG
>JAHDPS010000271.1 GCA_018434225.1 Bacillota bacterium | reverse complement strand
TTACAGGCGGCGGTGAGCCGCCATTTTGCGGCTCAATTTGGGCCAAGGATCGCGGAACTCCGCTCCCAACTGGACGAGGCCAAGGCCGAAATCAGCGCCAAGGCCACACAGGGCCTAAGAGAAGTAGACGAGTGCTTACAGCCTGTGGTCCTGGAAGCGGAAGGAGCGCTTCGCCGTCTCTACAAGAAGATTGGCATTCCGTTGGGCGAAGCTCGTCTCCATGTCCACATAACAATCCCCGGCGTCACAGATCCTGTTGGCTTAAACCTTGGCGGTCCTACCCGTCCCCTCATTGTAGAGCGATCCGCTGCGGTAAGGGAGATTCAGAGGCAGATTCGCCTTGTCCTCGCGGAGCGCGATGCGGCAGCGTTTGAAGTGCTCGAGGAGATGGACAAAGCCAAGACCACCGAGGCCAAGCGCAGGGTCCTGGAGGCCCGAGGGATCACCGAAATGGAGGTAGCATGATGGACAGACCAAGCATCGGCCTGATGAAGGAAGTACTAGACGCAGGCCCCGAGTTCGAATCGGGTTCGATAGACCTCAAGGAACGGCGCGTCTACCTACGCAAGACCGACCGGGTTGCATTCGTGATGATCAACGCTGCGATGCAAGAGTACCCGGAAATCACCAACGGCGGAATGCTTGAAGCCTTAATGGATGCTATCTGGTGGGTCAAAGACGTGGCCATAGCTAAGTACAAGCCGAATGCCAAAGCGGAGTCTGCCAGGCTGGAGTAGGGGCCGACTCTCAAGCACTGTCGTTATGAAAGACACAGGACGGCCGGGGAATCCCCCGGCCGTAGCCACTCTCAGAACGGAAGGAGATAACCTAGCGCGGCGGGCGATATGTCACGCCATCCATCCTTCTGGGAGACCAAGGAGGTATAGCAGGGTGAACACGCCTGATAAGGTGCAGCTAGCTCCCAGTGTTCCGAGGAAATGTCCTGAATGCGGAGATCTGCTAGTGATCATTGCCTATTCGGATATGAAGACCTACTACAACGTACACGATGACGGAACGGCAATGCTGGACGAAGTTGTCGCCGGGAAACACGATGACACAATCATTCTCAGTTGCACCAACTGCCTATGCCGCTACGAAAGAAACCTGCACACCAAAGATGGAGTCCTCGACATTATCTCGATTCGAGGTTCCGCGCGGATATGGAGGTGATCGCGTGCCCTGCGGACAGGCCGTTGGGGTAGTGTACATTGACCCCAGTGGTTGCCAGTATGTAGTCAACCGTATTGGCTGCAAGTGGGGAACCTGTGCCCGATCACCAGAAGGCAGCCTCAAGAGGGTGCGATCTGTCCCTCTGGCGGAGACGCATCAGGAGGCCCAATACAATCACGAATACTGGGCGAGGATGATGCGCCTGAAGCAGCTAGTGCCCACGGTTGTTATCCGTAGACCGAGGCTTTGAGAGGGGGACTTCCGTTGATACCGTCCGACAAAACCAGGCGGCGGATTGAGGAATTATGGCTCGCTACAGGACGCAAGGGCATTGACGAACTCGTCGAGTTCCTCCGCACAAGTGATTTCTATCAAGCGCCATGCAGCACCAAACACCATTTGGCGAGAACCGGCGGCCTTGCGGAGCACTCCCTGAACGTGTATGGAGTGCTCGACGCGAAGGTGAGAGGTTACCGCTTGGAAGGCCTGATTCCTCACGATTCAGTAGTTGTCTGCGGTCTCGGTCACGATCTCTGCAAAGTCTCCTATTACAAAGAAGAGATTAAAGACGGCCAGCCGGCCTATGTTGTCTGCAATGCACTGCCTATCGGACACGGAGAAAAGTCCTTGAGTGTGCTCCAGGACTTCATTCGCGTGACAGAAGCAGAGAAGATGGCCATCCGCTGGCACAT
>JAHDPS010000300.1 GCA_018434225.1 Bacillota bacterium | reverse complement strand
TCACTGCGGAGTTGAGCCACCACTGCCCCCTTTCTCAGTCTCCGGCGCGCCAACACCTGACCCATTTGCCCTCGCCTACGCTGACGTATGTGGGCTCTTCCGCCCTGCAACGCTCGTCCGCCAACGGGCACCGCGGGTTGAAGCGGCAGCCCGAGGGCAGCTTCGCCGGGTTGGGCGGTGCCCCGGGGATCACGTCGAGGCGCCTCGCGTAATCGCGCAGGTTCGAAATGGATCCGACGAGTCCTCGCGTGTATGGGTGTCTCGGGGAGTGGAATATGTCGCATGCGCCGGCGACCTCCACTATCTGCCCGGCGTACATCACGGAAACGCGATCCGCCATCTCCGCCACCACCCCGAGCGAGTGCGTGATGAGGAGGGTGGTCGTGCCCACCTGCCGCCGCAACTCCTTCATGAGATTCAGGATCTGGGCCTGAATGGTCACATCCAGGGACGCTGTCGGCTCATCAGCGATGAGCAGCTGAGGCCTGCACGATAAACCCATGGCTATCATCACTCGTTGCTTCATCCCGCCGGACAATTGATGGGGGTACTCCCGCGCGCGCTGCTCGGGGTTGGGGATCCTCACGAGCTCGAGCATTTCCACGGCCTTGACGAGCGCCGCCTTGCCCCCCAGACCCTGATGCAGTCTCAGGGCCTCCATGATCTGTTCCCCGACTGTCAGGGTGGGGTTCAAAGACGACATTGGTTCCTGGAATATCATGGCGATGTCCTTGCCGCGCTTCTTCATGATCTCCCTGTTCGTCAAGTTCAGGAGCGCTTTACCCTGGAACTGAATGTCGCCGGAGACGATCTTTCCCGGAGGCATGGGGACCAGCCTCATTACCGAAAGGGCGGTGACTGTCTTGCCGGAGCCGGATTCTCCTACCAGAGCCATCGTTTCTCCCGATTCCACGCGCAGATCCACGCCGTCCACCGCTCTGACCAGACCCTGGGACGTGTTGAAATGGACCCTCAGATCGCGGATGGATAGTATGACTTCCCTCTGACTGGCCATTCTGTCAGCCCTCCCCGGATCGAAAAACGGGACCCCCTCATGGTATAGGGTCCCGCTCTAACCCGCTTGAGCCGGTTGCTATAGACGGTTATCTCTTCAGCAAAACCCTGCTGGCTGTGTTTATCAGCTCAGCTACGGACGAATTGCTGAGACTCCTCGGGAGGATGATGATCCTGCTATTGTCTCCCGAGTACACTGCCCTGAGCGTCTCCTCCATTTCCTCCGCCACGGCGAACACGTCCACGTCCATAAATTGCATATCGTTGAATGCCCCAGTCACGAATCGGGGTTGGTAGATCCCGCTGTCAAGGATCTCCCTCAGCAACATGTTGGCGCACGGACGGTGTCCCGCCACGACTCCGACTCTGGCCCCCTGATCGAGGGCGGCCAGTCTCCTCACTCCGCCGGCCTGAATCACAAAGCGAATACCGATGTGCTCTACATACGGGAGCTTCTGCCGGAAAGCGAACTCGTTAGGGCTTCTTTCGTAAAAGACCAGGATATCGCACGCGTCAAACTCGAAATCATCGGATCCGGTGGCCACTACGGTCGCGATACCCTTAAGGCATCCACCAACGTACCGTTCCAGCATCCGCTGAGATTTCGGGTATGGTGTCGCCACCACTACTCTGACCAAGGGCATCATCTCCGCCGGACTCCGCATGGTAGGCCGCCGGCCGTTCGTTGGTGCTTGTCAGATGATTCCGAATCCCCGTTGGATTGGCGATATTCTACGTGCCGCGGTGGGATCCCTTCTTGTGGAATTTTACAGGGTCCGCGCGGGGACGGGCTGAAGGACGTGAGCATCGTAGATGGAATACTCGAGTAGGGGAATACTCCAGATCGTACGCTCAGTCGCAGTCGACCGCTTTTGTACAACCGGCGTAGTCCGGCCAGCCGTGCCGGGCGGCTCGCCGTAATGGGGGATGCAAACGTGGCTGGAGACGTTGATTCGGCCGGGATGAACCGAGCGTCGGTTGTCGGGCTCACTCTCGGCATGTCGCTGGCGGCGGCCGTCTTCCTGACCGGCTACTACATGCTGCTTCCCGTTCTTCCTCAATCCCTAAGGGCACTGGGCTGGCCGAAGAATGAGATCGGAGCGCTGTCTTCCATTTTCGCGGTTGCGTCCCTGGCGATCAGGCCGGCTGCCGGCATCCTGGTGGACAGGTCGGGGCCGTCGAGACTGCTTCTCGCGTGCGGCGCCGTATTCCTCGCGGTTCCCATCCTCTTTGACACTGGGGGGACGTTCGCGCCGCTCATGGTGGGCCAGATCCTCGCGGGCCTCTGCGTCGGAACCTTCACGGTCGCCTCCAACGGCTTCCTCGCGATAGTGGCGCCCACGAGGCACATGGGGGAGATAACCGCGTGGTTCAGCATAGCGCTCGTGGCGGCCAAGGGATTCGGCTCCGCCGTCGGGACTTCCCTGTACGACGTGATGGGATATCGCTGGGTGCTGGCATTTTCCGCGATCTTCGCGCCCTTGTCGCTCGCTGTCTTCCTGATTACCAGGCGGGCGACGTGTCCGGGGGGAGAACGCACCGGCCCTAGGGCCGCTCAGTGCGTCGGTGGAGCCCGCGAAGTCGAGCCCGGCCGGGGCGAATCGCGGCTGAATGGGAGCGCGGTTCTCCTGGCGGCGCTGATCCTCATCACGATAACCCTGTCCTTTGGAGGCATCATGACATTCTTGCCGATAATGGCGAAGGAGAGGGGCCTAGGCGGTTACGGCCAATACTTCCTGATACAGACCTCGGTTGTGATCTTCATCAGATTGTTTTCGGGCAGGATAGTGGATACGCTCGGGGCATTCTGGGTGATACTGGTGGCCCTCATCGTGCTATCGGCCGGCGTAGCGCTTCTCGCGGTCGCCGACACCCCGGGGATGCTGGTGCTGTCCGCAATCTTATACGGCGCAGGCTATGGGGCGTCGTTCCCATCGTTGACCGCCACCGTGGTGAAGCAGACGCCGGTCGCCAGTAGGGGCAGGGCGTTTGGCTACTACACCGCGGCTCAGGACCTTGGCGTGGCGCTGGGGCAGGCTTGCGGGGGCCTGAGCCAGTTCACGAGTTTCAGGACGATATACTCCGGCATGGCCCTGGCGCCGCTGGTGAGCATCGTATTCCTCTTACGGCTTTTCCGCCCCGGCTCCTCGATGTCCCGCGGATGAGCCGGCAAGCGACCGGAGCCAATCGCGATTCTGCCAGAGTGCGCAGCCGCCCCCGGTTTCGCTCAGCATTTCGTGGTTGTCGCGTATCGTCCTGAGGAGGCCGGACTGTAGTCCTTCCCTCAATCTCGCGCCCGTCAGGCTGGTGTCCGAATACGGAGCGAAAGGGCATGGCTCGAGGTCGCCTTCGGGGCTGATGTGGGCGAATCCCCGCCCGGCCGCGAGACAGCCACCCATCTCCGCCTCATCTCCGGGGAAAGCGATGAATAGTCCAGGCAGCCTCGACCTGAACGAGTGAACCAACCCCAGCAGGCGGGCCCTCTGCTCAGGAGTGGGGACCCAATCCTCCGTCCCTTCCTTCACGGGGACGTATTCCACGAAGAAGAACAGGCTGCACCCCGCCTCCAGAAGACCCTTTATGAACTCTTCCCCCGTCACCGTCTCGAAGTTGAGCCGCGTGACCGTCAGGGATACCCCGAAGAACAGGCCGCCGTTCATCCTCGAGATGAGTCGCTTCAGTTGGTCGTAGACGCCCACGCCCCTGCGGCCGTCGGTCTCTTCCGAGTAACCCTCGAGGCTCATAACCGGGATCACGTTCTTCTGCTCCCTGAACTGGGCGATGAGGGCGTCGTCCAGTAAAAGTCCGTTGGTGAAGACGGGGAACACGATCTCCGGGAAACGCCTGGTCGCATCCAGGATATCCCTGCGCAACAACGGTTCTCCGCCCGCCAGGAGAATAAACGATACCCCGAGGTCACGGGCCTCATCGAGTATCGCAAGCCAGCGATCCAGGGTCATCTCGCTCGCAATCGGCCTCTGATGAGCCCGGGCGAAACAGCCCTTGCAATGGAGGTTGCACCTGCTCGTAATACTCGCGATGAGGAACGGCGGCACGTGGATGCCGCAGCCATCCCATCGTGCTCTCCTGCGAGCGGCCTTCCTCTGCCGCAACATTGTCCTCAGGATATAGAGCGCCATCGAGGGATGCCTCAACGAGATACGCAAGGCGTCCTTCAGGAGGCTTTGAATGGACTCGTTCATATGGCCGATGTAGTCGACCGGTTCGCTCATGGCGCCGACCTACCCCCTCGACTCCGGACTCCCGCACGACCGCCACCGGATGGGCCGGCCGTGCGACGGACATATGCTACATCAGATCCGCCGGACGATCAAGGGCTGCCGAGCCCGAGATGGCCGCCGATCCCGAGGTGTGCGGCCGGGAGGGGCGCGCCGAGGCGGCGGCGAAGCCCAATGGAGAAACGGCGTGGACGGGGGCGAGATGATGCCGGTACCGCACATCGTTGTGTGTGGCAGTTCCGGTTCGGGGAAGACAACTTTGTTGGAGAGTCTCATCGTGGAATTTCGCTGGCTCGGATTGTCGGTTGGGGTACTCAAGCACACGTCTCAGGCGCTCCACACTGACGAGGGCAAGGATACCTGGAGATTCAGACGTGCTGGGGCGGTCCGATCGGGCATCTCGTCCGGCAAGGAGCTATCGATGACGGTCGCGTGGAACGAAACCCCGGGGATCGACGAGTTATTGGAGAACTATGCCGGTGTGGACCTGGTCCTCATAGAAGGGTACAAGTGCGAGCGGCGCCCGAAGATCGAGGTGACTGCGGCGGCGGTGCCGTCCGGCCTGGAGTGCGCGGGGGATCCGTACCTCCTCGCCGTCGTTGGGAAAACGCCGGTCGATTGCGGGGTTCCGTTCTTCCACAGGGATGATTATCGCGAGATCGCCCATTTTGTCGCGCGGGAAATACTGGGGCGCGATCTGGAGGAGGATGCCATGTCCCGTAGAATAGGGAAGGGCTCGACGACGTCGGATGACAGTTGACGTTGGATAACGGAGAGAGGGGGATCTGTGTTGTCCAGACTGGGTTTCATATCCCGGGAGACCGCCTTGCTGGCGGAGCAGGGGCTCCTGATAAACATCCGCACAGTGTCCAGCGCGCAGGGGCCCTGGTTCGACGTGGATGGCAAGAGGGTGCTGAACCTCTGCTCGAACAATTACCTCGGCTTTGCGAACGACCCACGGCTGAAGTCGGCCGCGCGGGAGGCGCTCGAAAGGTACGGCGTCGGGCCGGGCGCCGTGAGGACCATCGCAGGGACGATGACCCCCCACGTGGACCTGGAGCGGAGCCTGGCGGAGTTCAAGGAGACGGAGGATTCCATCTTCCTACAATCGGGGTTCGTTGCGAATCAGGCCGTGATTCCAGCACTGGTCGGGCCGGACGACGTGATATTCAGCGACGAACTCAATCACGCCAGCATAATAGACGGTTGCCGATTGAGCGGAGCGAGGACCGTGAGGTACGCCCACAATGACGTCTGTTCCCTGGAGGATGCCGTCAAGACGACCCCGGGGAGGCGCCGCCTCGTCGTCACCGACGGCGTGTTCAGCATGGATGGGGACATCGCGCCGCTCGATGACATCATGACGGTGGCGGATAGGTACGACCTTATCACGGTGGTGGACGACGCCCACGGCGAGGGGGTTCTCGGGCGCGGGGGGCGCGGGATCGTGAACCATTTCGGCCTCACGGGCAGGTTCGACGTTGAGATCGGGACGCTGTCGAAGGCGTTCGGGGTCGTGGGGGGATACGCCGCCGGGTCTCGGGAGACGATCAACTGGTTCAAGCAGAAGGCGAGGCCCTTCCTTTTCAGCACGGGACTCAGCCCGGCGGATGTCGCGGCGTCAATGGCCGCTGTCAGGGTGCTCCAGGAAAGCGACGAACTCGTCAAACGCCTGTGGGATAACGCCGCGTATTTCAAGGAGAATATGAGGGCTCTCGGGTACGACACGGGTATGAGCCGGACGCCTATTACACCGGTCATGATAGGCGATGCCTCGAAATCGTCCGAGCTGTCGAGGCGGCTTTTCGCCGAGGGCGTTTTCGCCCAGTCCATCGGGTACCCGACGGTGGCCAGGGGCAAGGCCAGGATTCGCGCGATGATTAGCGCCGCTCACTCCCGGGAAGACCTTGACTACGGGCTCGAGAGGTTCGCCAAAGCCGGCAGGGATCTCGGCGTGATATAGAGGGGTCCGGCGAAATGGAGCGCACGCTTCCGGATTTGGGGCCCAGGCTCATGACCGTCGCCGCGCACGTTCCAGCCGGCGGCGCGGTGGCGGATATCGGGACCGATCACGCCTACCTACCGGCCTGGCTGGTATTGCGGGGCCGGTGCGAGCGGGCGATAGCCACCGATGTGAGCGCCGCGGTCCTGGAAGGCGCCGTTCGCACGGTCGCGTCTTATGGATTATCGGACAGGATAGACCTCCGAGTGGGAGACGGCTTGTCGGCGATTGCCCCCGGGGAGACCTCCTCGATAGTCGTTGCCGGAGTGGGCGGCCTCACGATGACATCCATTCTCTCGAAGGGCATCGCGGTCGCGAGGGTGCAGCGGAGGCTCGTCCTGCAGCCGATGACCCACGCGGAATCGGTGAGACGGTGGGCCGCCGGGAATGGAATGGGCATAGTGGGGGAAGACCTGGCGCGCGAAGGGGATCGATTCTACCGGGTAATATGTCTCGATCCCTCCGTCCAGTCCACGGGGCCTCCGAGGGGGCCGGCGTTGGATGACGATATGGCCCTGGAACTGGGGCCGCTCCTGTTGCGCGAGGGCCATGCTCTGCTCGCGCCGATGATCCGTGGATTGCTGCAGGAGTGCGACGTTGTGATAGACAGGATGAGAGAGACACTCCGGAGGGACGATCCGAGATTGCGGAAATGGCTGGAACGGAGAGACCGGCTTGAGGAGGTACTTAAATGCCCGTCACAGTGAAGGATATC
This sequence comes from Bacillota bacterium, assembly GCA_018434225.1. Lineage (GTDB taxonomy): Bacteria > Bacillota > Sulfobacillia > JABLXB01 > JABLXB01 > SM1-B181. The sequence continues at coordinate 3,475 of JAHDPS010000300.1, read as the reverse complement.
GTCGGCATCATGGAGGACTGGGCACCGGTGCGGTACGCCGTCCCGGAGGATAACCCCGGCTTACAGGCGGGGGATCCGTCGGCGGTGGTCAGGAGCGCGCTCGTGGCAGTGGACGCATCTTCAGCCGTAGTGGACGAGGCGATCGGGGTCGGAGCGCAGATGCTCATCACCCACCACCCTCTGATCTTCAACCCGCTTCGTTCGATAAACACAGGCGGAGGTGAAGGCCGTCTCCTCGGCAGGCTCATAACCGCCGGCATATCATTATACGCGGCGCACACCAACCTGGATGTCGCCGAGGGCGGGGTGGAAGACCTTCTGGCGGCCGCCGCCGGCCTCCAGTTCGGGGACTGCGGGCCGGGGGCGCTCGAGCCATTCGGAGAGGACGCCCTGCTGAAGCTGGTGGTGTTCGTGCCGGAAGGGCACGAGGACGAAGTGCGCGACGCGGTGTGCGCCGCCGGTGCCGGCTGGATAGGGAGATACAGCGATTGCGCGTTCATGACGGAGGGAACGGGGACGTTCAAACCCCTGGAGGGCGCGCAACCGTTCCTGGGGGAAGTCGGCAGGGTCGAGAGGGCGAGGGAGTTTCGCCTGGAGACCATTCTGCCGGAATCCAGGAAATCAGCCGTGTTGCGGGCCTTGCTGAAGGCCCATCCGTACGAGGAAGCGGCGTTCGACCTGTACCCCCTCAGAAACATGGGTAGGAGCGGGGGATTCGGCCGCGTGGGCGTTCTCGCGCAACCTGTAACGCTCGGCGGCCTTGCGGCTAGGATGCGTAGCGCGCTGGGTGCTGCTTGCGTGAAGGTGTCCGGAGATCTCTCGAGGGAGATACGCACTGCCGCCACCGCGGCAGGGAGCGGCGGCAGAAACGTGGCGGCCGCCGCGAAGGCCGGCGCCGAGGCGCTCGTTACCGGGGAGATAAGGCACGCCCAGGTATTGCAGGCGGTATCGCTCGGGATGTCGGTCGTGGAGGTGGGTCACTTCGCGAGCGAACGGGCCATCGTCGGAGCGATAGTCGAGCGTCTCAACGGCGCCTTCGCATCAGCGAATCTGTGCTGCCGGGCGATTGCGGCCGCTTCGGAGCGCGAGCCGTTCACGATATTGGATCGGGATGGCGACCGGTGTCCGCCACCGGCCAGACCGGACCAGTCCGCTCGACCGGGTGTGTTCACCGCCTTCGTCGACGGTGGTTCAAGGGGAAACCCAGGCCCCGCCGGATACTCGGTCATCCTTATGGATCCCGCGGGGAACAAAATCCTCGAAGAGGGCCATTACCTTGGAGAGACGACAAACAACGTTGCGGAGTATAATGGGCTAATCAGGGCTGCGGAGGCGGCGCAAGCGAAGGGCGTCAGGCGCCTTCTGGTTAAGACCGACAGCGAACTCGTCGCGAGGCAGTTGTCAGGAGAATATAAGATCAAGAACGCCGGCCTCGCGCCGCTGTTTCAACGGGCTAGGATGTTGCTGGGCGGCTTCGACTCGTGGGAGGTTCGACACATCCCACGTGAGGAGAACTCCAGGGCTGACGGGATTGTGAACAGGGTACTGGATGAGGCGGCGAAGGCGGGTCCGGGCGCCTAGACGCGTTGTCCTGTGGCGCGCCGCGCCGCGGGTTCCATCTGGACCCGTGCGCCTGCGCACGGGTCTTGCCGCGATCTGTGCTGTGGCGCACGGATTGCGGCGAATATCGTGCACCTACGCACGAATGACTCGGGATCGTGCTGCAGCGCACGGATCTGGCCGCGATCCATGCTGTAGCGCACGCATTCTGCCCTGATGCATGCTGTGGTGTCACAGGTCCGCCAACAATATGCTTCTCCTACACACGGATCGGGGCTATGCGTGCTGTAGCGCACGGATCTGGCCGCGATCCATGCTGTAGCGCACGAATCCGCCGGTGCCGAACGCGTGCGGCGGCGTAGATGAACGGCGTGTTGAAGGAAGCAGACTGCTATGCTATAATCATAGCGTTATCGGCTCCTGGAGAGGTGATTCTAAGTGAGGGACAAGATTCATCCCAAGTATGAGAAGACCCGGATTACATGCGCCTGCGGCGCGGTGTACGAGGTTGGATCCACCAAGAAGAATATTAAGGTCGAAATCTGCTCGAAGTGCCATCCATTCTTCACCGGTGTGCAAAAGATACTCGACACCGGCGGACGGGTTGAAAGGTTCAAGAAGAGGTACGGGCTGGAGTAGCAGAAAAGAGAGATGGCAGAGCGGGGGCTCTGCTTTTTTCTTTCCATCCCGGAATCCATTCGCGGACTCTGCGGTGGGACACGAGGACTCGGTTGTGGGGCTGCGAGTTCGTGGCCATAAGGTAGGCAGAGAGTTGGGAGGTAATGAGTTGGGCGGGGATACACCCGGAGCCGTCCGGAGGTTGAAACTGGCATCGTCGCAAGTGTCTTATGGTGGACAGGCCGTAATCGAGGGCGTCATGATGAGGGGACCCCGGAAGACCGGCATAGCAGTACGAAAGCCGGATGGGGTTATCGTCGTCAGCTCCAGGGATCGGGTTCAATATTCAAAAATGCATCCCCTGCTGGGCTTGCCCGTTATAAGGGGGGCGGTTTCACTCATTGACTCGCTGGTAGTCGGGGTGGACGCGCTCATGTATTCAGCCAACTTCAGCCTCGACGAGGGGGAAAAGATCGGGAAGGGCGAAATGGCGGCCACGGTGTCATTCTCCGTGGTGCTGGCCGTGGGCCTCTTTATCGTGGCGCCTACGCTGGTGGTCTCGTTATTGAAGAACCGGCTCGGGCTCGGCGGCGTGGCGCTGAACCTGTTCGAAGGTGCCCTCAGGCTGGTCATCCTCATCGCCTACCTGTGGACTATCAGCCGTTTTGACGACATTCAGCGGGTTCTCGCCTACCACGGCGCCGAACACAAGGTGATCAACGCGATGGAGAGAAACCTCGATCTCACCGTGGAGTCGGCGCGCGGCATGAGTCCGATTCATCCCCGGTGCGGGACGAGTTTCCTGCTGGTGGTGGCGATGACCAGTATCCTGCTGTTCTCGTTCTTCGGGTGGCCGGGGATCGTGCATAGGATCGTGACGCGGCTGCTGATGTTCCCAGTCGTGGCCGGCGTTTCTTACGAATTCATTAGACTTAGCGGCAGATCCACTTCGGCGCTGGTACGAATGCTGGCGTGGCCCGGGATGTATCTGCAGCGGTTCACCACGCGCCCGCCCGACGATTCGATGATCGAGGTGGCTCTCAAGGCGCTCGAAGCGGCGCGGTGAAGCGGGGTGGTTTTTAGATGATAGAGAGGCTCGAGTTGTTGGAAGAGACATACGATAGGCTCGCATCCTCCATGACGGACCCTGCGGTGTTTTCGGTTCCGCAGGAGTACCAGAAAGTGGCCAAGGAGCACAAGCGACTATCTCCGGTGGTGGAGAAGTATCGGGAATACAAGTCGGTGGGGAAAGAGATCGAGGATTCGAGGCAGGTACTCGCGGAAGACGGCGATCCGG
>JAHDPS010000085.1 GCA_018434225.1 Bacillota bacterium | reverse complement strand
GCCACCACGCCCAGATCGTGCGTGATGATCATTATGGATGTGTTCAACCGACCCTTGAGCTCCAGGAGCAGATCGATTATCTGCGCCTGTATGGTGACGTCCAGGGCGGTAGTGGGTTCGTCCGCGATGAGGAGCGCGGGGTTGCACGATAGGGCCATTGCTATCATCGCCCGCTGTCTCATGCCGCCGCTGAACTGGAACGGATACTGGGATAGCCGATCGGCCGCGTTGGGTATATTCACCGTGGTGAGCATCTCCGCGGCCCGCGCGCGTGCCGCCGGACCACGGAGCCGCTGATGCTGGCGGAGCGGTTCGGTAAGCTGGTTGCCGACCGTGAAAACAGGGTTCATGGATGTCATGGGATCCTGGAATACCATGCCGATCCTGTTCCCTCGAATCTGCTGCATCTCGCGCTCGCCGGCCTTGACTAAGTCCCGGCCGTCGAAAAGAATAGAACCACTGGTGATCCTCCCCGGTGGAGTTTCTATCAACCTCATGATCGACAGGGCCGTCACCGTCTTGCCGCAACCTGATTCCCCGACGACCGCGACCACTTCGCCCTTATTTATGTCAAACGACACGCCGCGGACGGCCTGGACCTCGCCCGCGTAGGTCCCGAACACCACCTTGAGATCCCTGACGCTCAGCAGAACGTCTTGCACGTCCATCCCCCCTATTTCCGCAGCCGCGGGTCGAGCGCATCCCTCAAACCGTCTCCGACGAAGTTGAAGCTAAGCAGGCACAGGCTGATGGCGGCCGCGGGGAAGAAGAGCTGCCATGGATACGACTTCATCGACTGGATCCCGTCCGACGCAAGCGTTCCCCAACTGGCGACCGGAGCCGAGACTCCGAGGCCGATGAAACTGAGGAACGCCTCGAGGAATATCGCGGTCGGTATGCTGAGCGTCGCGTACACTACGATCGGCCCAATAGCGTTGGGTATGAGGTGCCTCACGATCATCTTCCACCGTTGCACCCCGATCACTCTCGCGGCGAGGATATAGTCCTGTTCCTTAATGCTCAGGATCTGCCCCCTGACGATCCTGGCCATGGTCAACCAGTACGAGATACCCAGGGCGAGAAATATGTTTCCCAGGCCGGCCCCCAACATGACCATAAGAAGAATGACTATTAAAAGG
>JAHDPS010000237.1 GCA_018434225.1 Bacillota bacterium | reverse complement strand
CATCGCAGCAAGGTTCGTGGAGGCCGAGTTAGCCTCCCACGCTCAACGCCTATCTATCTGCGACGAAGTCGCCAGGGCGGTGGCCAGCGCGATGGAGGCCGCTTCCCAGGGGCTGGAGGCCGCCCGGGCCCTGTCCTCGACGGCGGCCTGCCTGGTGGAACGCTCCAGGTCGATCAACGACAACGTAAAAAACACCGCCGGCATCCTCGAATTGATAGCGCAGATCACAGCGAGGATTAACCTTTTAGGTCTGAATGCGTCGATCGAAGCGGCTCACGCCGGCGCGGCCGGCGCCGGTTTCGCCGTCGTGGCCTCCGAAATACGAAAACTGGCGGAGAACAGCAGTTCATCGGTGAATAACATCAATCTGATGCTTCGCCAGTTCCAGCAGGGGATAATGGAGATCGTGTCGGGCGTTGACCAGACCTCGGCGACTGTGGCGACCCAGTCGGCGGCGATAGAGAGACTCGTCGCACATATCGGCGAGATAGAAAAGACACTCAAACCCCTGCTGGGCGACACCGACAAACGCGACGGCGAATAGACGACCGGAAGAAGCGCATCACCGCGCGCTCCCTCCGGCACCTGGATTGAAAGGCAACTATTGGGCTATGCCTTGAATCGCTCCACCATCGCGCGCAGTCCCTCCGCCATCTTGGCGAGCGATTGAGCCGAGCTCGCCATCTCCTCAGACGACGCCCCGATCTCTTCGCTGGACGCGGAGATCTCCTCAGCCCCAGCCGAAGCGCTTCCAGCCGCCGCGCCGACGGACTTGAGGAGTTCCTCCACTTGCTTAGCGGACGCCGTAACCTCCTCTGTGGCGGCCGTGCTCTGCTCGGTGGTGGACGCAATCTGTTCGACCGCCCTTCCCACCTGATCGCTGGATGCCGACACCTGGTTGATAGCCGCGACGGTGGACCTGTCGCTCTCGTCCGTTGACTGCGCGGTGTCCAATATCGCCTGGATCGCCCGGCTCGCGAAAGCGCCGAGTTCCACTCCCTTTTCAACGGCCTTCGAGCCCTCGTCTATCGCATTCACACTCGCGGTCGTTCCCCGCTGGATCTCGGCTATCAGTTCCGAAATCTCCTTTGTGGACTTAGCCGATCTCTCGGCGAGCTTGCGCACCTCGTCCGCTACGACGGCGAAGCCCCTGCCGTGCTCGCCCGCCCTGGCCGCCTCTATCGCGGCATTGAGCGCCAGGAGGTTCGTCTGATTGGCTATTTCGTCTATCACGCCCACGATCTCGCCTATCTTATCCGACCGGGCGCTGAGGATCGCGATAGAATCGCTTATCTTCGACGCCACTTCCCCTATCCGCCTGATCCCCTCCACTGTCTCGCCGACGGCGTCGCGGCCGCCCTCCGCGCTCTTCCTGGTCTCCTCAGAGGCGCTCGCCAACGATCCCGCCGAACCGGATATGCCCTGAATAGCGCCGACTATCTCTTTCACCGCGCCGGAAGTCTCGTGAGTAACCCTCGCCTGTTCCTGGCTGCCCGTGGCAATCTGCGTTAGGGCCTCTTTCAGGCCCTTCATCGCCTCGCTCGCGCCGACAACCTCCCTGGCCTGGGATTCAGCTGTTCGCGCGGAGTCCTGAGCGGCCTTCGCCACCTGCTGAATCGCGTTCGACGATTCCTCGGCCATCGCGGACATTTCTTCGCTGCTGGACGATACCTCTTCGGATACCTTCGCGATATCGTGGATTACGTCCCGCAGCGAGCCGATCATCCCCGCGAACGAATCCCTGAGCGTCTGCACCTCGTCACGGGTCCTTACCGCGGGAACCTCGACGGTGAGATCGCCCGAGGCGACCTGAGCGGCGATTGCGGAAAGCCGCGAGATGGGCCTCGTGATCGCCCTGACGGCCATTATGCCAACAAAGACGGCCAGCACGCAGGCGGCTACGCCCGTCACTATGGTCGTGCTCCGAACCGCCTCGGCCAGCCCCTGGAACTCATCCAGATAGCTCCCCGCCCCGAATATCCAGCCCCATTCCTTGAACTCCTTGAATGCGGCCACCTTGTCTCGGGCTTCGGTCTCGCCGAGCTCCTTGTTCACCCACCCATAGCGGATGTAACCGTTCCGCTGCTTGAGCATTTCCTGTATGAACGCCTCGCCCGAGAGATCCCTGCCCACGGCAACCGGATGGCAGGTGAGGTGTCCCTTGAGATCCACCGCGTAGAAGTAACCGGTGTCCCCCACCTTCAACGGCTTCAAGATATCCTTCACCATTGCCTGCGCTTCGGCGACACTCACCGCCCCCGCACGGACCTGCGCCTGCTGGCTCTCAGCAAGGGCTCCGGCCATGTCTATCTGCGACGTGAGATCCTTTTGGATCGTGGTCAGGAGCTCGTTATTGACGGACCGGATGGCAAGTACCTGCACTGCCACGCTTGGAAGCACGGTAAAAGCTATCATCAATCCCACAAGCTTAAACCCGAGTGTAATGGAACGGCGCCTTCTCTCCACAGAGGCCACCTCCAAATCATGTAATGCCGTCCGGCGTTCTCCCGGTCCGTGGACTCCGTTCTACACGCTTCGACGCTTATTGCTATATATCGCGATTTTTCGACAAACCATAATAGAACGATGGACACCGCACGTATCGCGCGGCGCCCATCGATGACTTCGCTCTTCGGCTCTATTCTACTTCATATCTATTGAGTAGCATTGATATTCAGGGCATTGATCCATCTACCCGCTAAGGGGTCGCCCGCGGGCGGCTCCAGCGCCCGCGCCATTATCTCCCGCTGTAATTGGGCGCCTCCTTGGTGATGTACACCCCGTGCGGATGACTCTCCTGGAGCCCCGCCGGCGTAATGCGGACGAACCTCGTATCCTCTTTCAATTGGCGGATGTCCTGCACCCCGCAATACCCCATGCCGGCTCTGAGACCTCCGATGAGCTGGAATACGGTATCGGACAGCAACCCCCTGTACGGGACCCTGCCTTCGATCCCTTCCGGGACGAGTTTCTCGCCGTTCTCCTGAAAATACCTGTCGGCGGAGCCGGATTTCATCGCCCCCAGGGATCCCATGCCCCTGTATACCTTGAAACTCCTGCCCTGGAATATCTCCGTGTCTCCCGGGCTCTCTTCGGTGCCCGCGAACAGGCTCCCCACCATCACGGTGTCCGCGCCGGCGGCGATGGCCTTCGTGATATCCCCGGAATACCTGACGCCGCCGTCCGCGATCACGGGCACGCTCGATTCCCGCGCAGCCTGGGCAGCCTCCCATATCGCCGTGATCTGGGGGACACCAATCCCCGCGATCACTCTCGTAGTGCATATGGAACCAGGCCCCACGCCAATCTTTACTCCGTCCGCTCCGGCCTTCACGAGTTCAGTAACGGCCTCGCCTGTCGCGACATTGCCCGCCACCACGTCTATGTCCGGGAATCGATCCTTCAGGATCCTCACCGCGCTAATGACCCCTTTCGAATGACCGTGCGCGGTGTCCACAACGAGCACGTCCACCCCTGCGGCGACGAGCGCGGACGCCCTGTCGGCAGTCGTCTTGCTCACTCCGACGGCGGCCGCCGCCAGGAGCCGGCCCCTCTTATCCTTGGCTGAGTTCGGGTACTTGCGCGCCTTTTCTATGTCCTTGAGGGTGATTAGGCCGCGAAGCCTGAATGCCTCGTCCACCAGCGGCAGTTTCTCGATCTTGTGCTTGCCCAGTATCTTGCGGGCCTCGGCCAGCGATGTTCCCTCCGGAGCGGTGATGAGGTTCTCTTTCGTCATGACGAGAGTGACTTGCTTTGTGTGATCCTCCTCGAACCGGAGGTCGCGGTTCGTCAATATCCCTATCAGGCGACCGTCGCTCTCGATGATGGGAACGCCGGAGATGTGGTACTTGGACATGAGGGCGAGCGCGTCGCTTACGATTGCGCCCGGGGGCAGTGAAATGGGGTCGGTAATCACGCCGTGCTCGGAACGCTTGACCTTGTCCACCTCGGAGGCCTGGCGCTGCACCGACATGTTCTTGTGGATCACGCCTATGCCGCCCTCGCGCGCGATGGCTATCGCCATCCTGGCCTCGGTGACTGTATCCATACCCGCGCTCGCCAGGGGAACGTTCAACCGTATGTTTCTCGAGAATCTGGTCGACACGTCCACCTCGGCGGGTAGAACCTGTGAGTATCTGGGTAGCAACAGCACGTCATCAAAAGTAAGGCCCTCTTGCTCGAACTTCTCGGCGAATTTCATCATGAATCCCCCTGCCCCGCCTTTTGTCACAGTATAGCACGCCTACACAGCGCCCATCAACCAACACGCCCCGCCAACACAGACCCGTCGCGCCACCGACACCGGCGGATCCGTGCGCCACAGCACGCATTGCGTCAAGATCCGTGCGCCACAGCACAGGTCGAGTCGAACCGCCGCGGGAGGGAGGCCCCGCCCGCGGCGCGAATGTTATTCCCATCATCCGTCGGGAGGTGCCGTTCACATGAACCTGTCCAACCTGCTGTGGCTGTTCTTCCTATTCTCCGCATTGTCGCCGGTCATCAAGCAGATGCGGCTGCAGAACGCACGGCATAGATTGATCCGGCAGATCGAAGAGACGCGCGGGACCAGGTTCATCGGCTTGATTCACCGCCAGGAGGCGGTCAGTCTCCTGGGCATCCCCATCAGCCGCTATATCAGCGTCGAGGATTCCGAACAAATCCTGCGAGCCATCAGGCTGACCCCGTCCGACATGCCCATCGACATACTCCTGCATACACCCGGCGGCCTCGTTCTCGCCTCCGGCCAGATAGCGAACGCGCTGAGAAATCACAAGGCCAAGGTGACTGTCTTCGTGCCCCATTACGCGATGTCCGGCGGAACACTGATCGCGCTCGCCGCCGACGAGATCGTCATGGATCCGAACGCCGTCCTGGGACCTGTCGATCCCCAGATCGACGGCCTGCCCGCGGTCTCCATAGTCAAGGTGGCGGGAGAGAAGGATATCAACGAGATGGACGATAAGACCCTCATCCTGGCTGACGTAGCACGAAAAGCGATAGACCAGGTACGGAAAACGGTGTATGATATTGTCCTTGACAAGATGTCCCCGGAAAAGGCCGAGATGCTGGCGAGGCAGTTTACCGAGGGCAAGTGGACGCACGACTATCCGATCGCCTGCGAGGAGCTCAGGGACATGGGATTGCCGGTATGCGGCGAGTTGCCAAGGGAAATTTATGATCTCATGGACTACTACCCCCAACCGGTACAGAGAAGCCAGTCGGTGCAGTACATCCCGGTGCCATACAGGCGATCCGAAAGGAAGTCGTGAACAGCCTACAAGGCGCAAGATGGGAGGTTATTCAGTTGAATCTTTTGTCCCCTCAAGAAATCGCACAGGCGGCCTCAGCGGCAGGCACTAAAAAGGCCGGTATGCCAGTCGGACGGATGGTGGCCCTGGCCGTTATGGCCGGCGTCTACATAGGCCTGGGGGGAAACATCTGCACTGTCGCCTCTTGCGATCTCTCGAAGTACGTCGGGTACGGCCTCTCGCAGGTCGTCGCCGGCTCGGTTTTCGCCCTTGGATTGACGCTGGTCCTGGTAGCCGGGGCGGAGCTATTCACGGGGAACAATATGATGCTCACCGTCGCGGCGCTGGACGGCAAGGTGTCCTGGACCGCCGTCGTCCGTGCCTGGGTGATAGTTTACGCGGGCAACTTCGTTGGAGCCCTTCTTCTCGTATGGCTCGTTTTCAACAGCGGCCAGTGGTCGTCGGGCGGCTATCTGGTCGGGGCCAAGGCGCTCGCGACGGCGAACGCGAAAGTGAGCCTGTCGTTCTCACAAGCATTCTTCCGGGGGATCATATGTAACTGGATGGTGTGCCTCGCGGTATGGATGAGCCTCGCCGCGAAGGACGTCGCCGGCAAGATAGCCGGGCTGTTCTTCCCCATCATGGCTTTCGTGGCGGGCGGCTTCGAACACAGCATAGCCAACATGTACTTCGTTCCCCTCGGGATATCCCTTTCGGGCGTGCAGGAAGTCGTAAGCGCTTCGGGATTGGCGGGCAAGCTCGGCAACCTGACGTGGGGCGGATTCGTGGCCAACAACCTGTTGCCGGTGACCATCGGCAACATCATCGGCGGCGCCCTGTTCGTCGGGGCACTCTACTGGTATGCGTATCTCAGGGGGACTCCGGCTCAGGTTCAGGTGGCTCAGGCCCAGCCGGCGCAGGTACAATCGGCGCAGACCCAGGCTCCGGCTTCATCCCGGTGACGGTGAGGAACCGGCGGTGTATTTACCGGCGGTGGATTGACCGTCAGAGGATTGAATGTCGTAGGATTAACTGTCAGTGGATTGACTGTCGCAGGCCCTCATCGACTCGATGAGGGCCATAAGTTTTCCCCTCTCGTTGAGCGCGGGGTCATTCATCACTGCCTCGAGCAGTCGCCGTAGAACCTTACCCACCCTGGGCCCCGGACCGATCCCAAGCGCCGCCATGACGTCTCGACCGTCCACGGCGAGGCTCGACCCATTCACGGGCTGCTCCGCGTCAAGAATGAAGCGGATCCGATTTTCAACCTGCTTTAGGAATGGTCCGGCGGCCACTCCCCAGGCGGCGGCATCAGCCCTCCTGAGTTCCAACAGGTCGAAGACGTTTTCCTCACCCACCCTGCCGATAAGCCGCCTTAAACCCGCGTCGGTGACGGACGGGTCATAGAAGAACATGTGCTCCCTAATGAGTACTCGGACCCTCCGGGCGATCGCGCCCGGATACTTGAGTCGCCGCAGAACGACCCCGGCCATCTCCGCTCCCGCCGAGTCGTGTCCGAAGAAGCGCCCTCTTCCGTCGCCGTCCACTATGAAGCAACCCGGCTTGGCGATATCGTGCAATAGGGCGGCCAATCTCAGAGGGAGAAACGGCCGCACCGACTCCGTCGCGCGGATCGCGTGTTCGTCCAGTGTGCCATCAGGCGACCCTGTGGGGTAGCCCACTGAATCCATGAACTCGGGGATCACGCGGGCCATAAGCCCGAGCGATATCATGTCCCTCAGAGCGGCCGCAGCCCCCGGTCCAACAATCAGTCTGCTCAACTCGTCTCTGACCCGCTCCCTGGATATCCCGTCCAGCCTACCGGCGTTCGTCGCGATCGCCGCGCGGGTACGCCTTTCGATCGTCCACCCGTGCTCCGATTCAAAACGGACGGCCCTCATCATCCTCAGCGCGTCTTCGCGAAACCGTTCCGCAGCATCGCCCACACACCTCAGAATACCCCGACGCAGGTCCCTCGCGCCGTGAAAGGGATCCACCACGGCCAGGTCGGGCCAGCGCAACGCTATGGCGTTCAGCGTGAAATCGCGGCGTGACAGGTCTTCGCGAATATCGCTCACGAACCTTACGCTGTCGGGACGTCTGCCGTCACTGTACTCGCCCTCTGTGCGGAACGTGGTGAACTCGACGTTCACGCCGTCACGCTCCACCCCAATCGTCCCATGCCGCTCTCCCTTACGGATGAGATTCATCCCCCTGAGAATGCTCCCGATGTCGGAGGGAGAAGCCGAGGTGGCGACATCCCAATCGTTCGCCCGTTGCCCTAAAAGCATGGCTCTGGCGGCACCCCCAACTATGTAGCATTCGCGACCGGCCCCAACCATGAGGTTCAGCAACGACGCCACGAGTCCCGGCACTCGCCCGCCAGCGCCCGAGCAGCAGCACATGTCCACCACTGAGCACACTCCCGTTCCACCCGAATTACTCCAGGTTTCTATTCCCGTAGGCGGTAACCTTTTCCCACCGCCTATTCTTTCCACCATTAACTTTTGGCTCCTCCGAACCGATAGCTAGACTTGACGGTATGTCGTAAAACGCTGGAGTCGGGGGGATGCGAATATGTCGGACGAAGTGAAAAAGAAGGCTGAAGAACACCAGCTGGTGGTCTTCGGGATCGCCAACGAGCTGTACGGTGTGGACATCGCGTCGGTGCGCGAGATCATCACTATGCAGCGCATCACCAGAGTGCCACGCACACCCGATTTCGTCGAGGGCATCATCAATCTTCGCGGGAAGGTTATCCCCGTGATCGATCTGAGGCAGCGGTTCAACCTTAGCATAGCCGAGGAAAACAAGGAGACCAGGATCGTCGTTGTCGAGATCCAGGGAATCACCATCGGCATGGTGGTGGACGGAGTATCCGAAGTCCTCCGCATCACCAGCGATGTAATCGAGCCTCCATCTCCGGTGATCGTCGGCATAGACGCCGAGTACATCAGGGCCGTGGCCAAGGTCGACGATAGACTGATCATCCTACTCGACATGGAGAAGGTGCTCAACAAGCAGGAAACAATCGAGCTCAAGGCCGTCAGCTAGGATTGCGAACGGCTCATGGCGCTGCACGGTTTGAGAGCGGGGTGAACGGATTGTCGGCGGGCATCAGCGACGACCTTAGACTATTTCTGGCGGAAATGACCGAACTCGTCGAGATTCTCGAAGACGGGCTATTGCGTTTGGAGAAATCCCACGACCCGGACGTTGTGGCCGAGACATTCAGGGCGGCGCACACGTTGAAGGGGTCTTCCGCCACCATTGGTTTCACGGACATGGCCCAGGTCACCCACGCGATGGAGGACCTTTTGGACTGCTGGAGGGGAGGACTCGCCGCAAACCCCGATCAGTTCAGCCTCCTTTTCGAGGGGCTGGACTGGTTGAACGATGTCAAGCAAAGGCTGGAGGAGGGCGGGGAGTGCCCGCCCGCCGGGGATCTGGTGGAGCGCCTGAGGAACGGGGCCTCCTCCAAGGGCGAGTCCCCGGAACCGGCCCTGGAACTCGCGGCCGGATCTCCCGCAGCCGCGACGCGGCTCGACGACCCGTGGCCTGCGGGTCTGCAGGCCGAGATCGAAGCATCCGTTTCGAAGGGATACAGGGCATACAGGGTTCGCGCGAGCATCGACCCGTCCGCGGTCATGCCCTCCGTGAGGGCGTTTCAGTTCCGATCGACGATCGAGGACCTGGGCAGGGTGCTGTGGTCCTCCCCGTCGGTGGAAGACATCGAGCAAGACGATGTTGGTTCGGAAATCGACCTACTCGTCCTCACAGACATAGATCGCGACGAGATCGCCGGGGCCACTCGCAACGTGGCCGAGATCTCCAGCGTGGAAGTAGTCCCCATCCAGGTGCACGGCAAATCCACGCCGGCGCGCCAGAAAGGCGGGGGGCACGTCCTGGGTTCGAGCGTCCGCCTTGACGTCGAGGTCCTCGACACCCTGATGAATCTGATCGGTGAACTGATAGTGGATCGCACAAGACTCGTCCAGGTGACGGGCGGTATCAGGCAAGTCGACGACCTCGAGGAACTAGAGAAGAATCTCGGCGGCATTTCCACGCGAATCGCCCGGATCAGTACGCAGTTGCAGGAGGGAATCATGAGGGCCCGCCTAGTCCCGTTACAGAACCTCGTGCGCAAGTATCCCAGGATGGTGAGGGACCTCGCGTCTGCGTCGGGCAAGGAGATCAATTTCATCATCGAGGGGGAACAAACGGAGCTCGACCGTTCGGTCATCGAGGCGATAGACGACCCGTTGATACACATACTGCGCAACTCCCTGGATCATGGCATAGAACCCCCGGAGGACCGCGAGAAAGCGGGTAAGCCCCGGATGGGCACAGTGCGGCTCAGCGCCACCCACCAGGAAAACCAGGTCGTCATCGTCATCGAGGACGACGGGAAAGGGATGGATCCCGACAGCCTCCGCGCGTCCGCAGTCCGCAAGGGGCTGATCACGGACGAGTCCGCCAGGCGACTGAGCGACGAGCAAGCCGTCGATCTCATATTCCTGCCGGGGTTCAGCACTAAGGCCGTGGTGAGCGAGGTGTCCGGGCGGGGCGTGGGGATGGATGTGGTCAACACGAACCTCAAGAGAATAAACGGCACAATAGAAGTGAAGACGAAGATGGGCCGGGGGACCAAGTTCACTCTGCGGCTCCCGCTGACCCTGGCGATAGTCCAAGCCCTGCTCGTGAGCGCGGCCGACAACGTCTACGCCATACCGCTCTCCATGGTATCCGAGGCCGTGGACATAGAGCCGGATAAGGTGCATACGGTCCGAGGGAGGCCCGTTATCAGGGTCAGGGACAAGGTGTACCCGCTGGTGGACCTCAACTCCCTGTTCTTCCCTTCGGGCAAGGAGAGTCAGATGAGGTACGCCGTGATCACGGTCGATTACGGCGCCCCGATCGCCATCGCGGTGGACAGCCTCCTCGGGCAGCAGGAAATCGTAGTCAAGAATCTGGGCAAGTTCTTCGGTACAATCGGGGGAATCTCCGGCGCGACCATACTCGGAGACGGCGATCTAGCCCTGATCGTGGACGTCACCCGCATGATCCAGGCACAGCAATCGGAAGACGCGCTCGAACTGTGCGACGAGGCGGCAAGCTAGAGGTGGGGGCAGTGGCTGAAAACGATCGGCTATACAAAGCCATAGCGGCGGGCATAGGTGAGGCGAGGAAGGCGTTTGAACTGATGGTCCCCGTCAAGGTCTCCATTACGACGCCGGATCTCGAGCCGGTGCCGCTCACCGACCTTCCAGCCCTGGTTGGGGCGGCCGACCGCACCGTCGTGGCCACCTATGCCCGCGTTACAGGCGATATTACCGGGCACCTGGTGTTCGTGTACGACCCGGACACCGCCCGTCGCCTGGCCGCCCTCGTGACGGGGGAAGAGGAACCCGGCGAAGACATGGGTCCCTCCGCCGTCTCGGAGATCAGTAACGTGGCCGGTTCTCAGGTGTTAAACTTCCTGTCGAACGCCACGGGGCTCCGCATCCTCCCATCACCACCAGTATACGTATCAGACATGGCCGGGGCTATCCTCCAATCCGTGTTATACGATCTAGCGCCGGCCGCCGACGAAGCAATGGTCCTAAAGACCGAGATCAGTCTCGGCGACGAGGAGGCCGCGGGCTTCATGATTCTCATACCTGGAAGCGCCGAACTCGCCCTCCTGGTCAATAGGCTGGGGAGTTGACCATGGAACCCAACATAATAGCGGTTGGAATAGGGGAACTGAAGTTCTGCGACACCCCCGGAGCGGTATTGATCTCATACTCGCTCGGGTCGTGCATAGGCCTGACGGCCTACGATCCGGCAAAGCGGCTCGGGGCTATGGCGCACATCCTGTTGCCCAGAGGGACTCCCGTGCGGGGCGACGAGGGCAAATGCGCCAACACCTGCGTTCCCGCTATCATCGACGGGATGATGAAGAGGGGTTCGCGGAAGGCCGGAATCGTGGTAAAGATGGCCGGTGGGGCCAAGATCCTCGCGTTGGCGGGGACGCCGAACGGCATTTGCATAGGACAACAGAACCAGGCGGCCGTTACACAGGAACTCGAACGCCTGGGCCTGAGGGCCGCCGCCGCGGACTGTGGAGGGGACTTTGGAAGGACCGTTCGACTGTTCCTGGATTCGGGGGTGGTGGAGATCGTTACAGCAACAAGGGGCCAGTGGACTATTTGAGTGGGGCGAGGTGGAGACACTGCCATGGCTAAGATTCTCGTTGTGGATGACGCGATATACGTCCGATCGAAGAGCATGAAGCTGCTCAGTGAAAGCGGCTACGAAGTCGCTGAGGCCGCCAACGGCGCGGAGGCGGTGAACAAGTACCAGGAGGAAAAGCCCGATCTGGTATTGATGGACATAACGATGCCCGTGATGGACGGGATCACGGCGGTCAAGGAGATCAAGAAGGTCGATCCATCCGCCAAGGTCGTTATGTGCACCGCGCTCGGTCAGCAATCCATGGTGATCGAGGCTATCCGCGCCGGGGCGAAGGACTTCCTCGTGAAACCGTATCAGCCCGATCGCGTGCTCGCGACAGTCAAGCGGATCATGGAAGTGGCGGGATAGGGCGATGATTGCGAAGATCAGGGTTCTCGTCGTCGATGATTCGGCATTCATGAGGCACGTGATATCCGACATCCTCTCGTCAGATCCTCGCATGGAGGTTGTCGGAACCGCCAGAGACGGGCTTCAAGCGATCGAAATGGTCAAGGCGCTGAGGCCCGACGTCGTGACGCTCGACGTCGAGATGCCGCGGATGGACGGCCTCCAGGCGCTACAACGGATAATGTCCGAGTGCCCGACGAGGGTCGTGATGTTCTCGAGCCTCACCCAGCGGCACGCAAGAGTAACGATAAGGGCCCTTTCAATCGGCGCGGTGGATTTCGTCCCGAAGCCGACGACGGGGCTGTATTCGGAGATAGACGGGCTCCGACGGGAACTCATCTCCAAGGTCGTGGCGGGCGCGCGCTCGAGGCTGAGGCCCGTGACGGAGTTCGCCGTGGACGAGTCGCACCCGGTCAAGAAAGCCAACGTAATCTCCGAAACGGACAACGTGGTCGTCATAGGTTCCTCCACGGGCGGGCCATCCGCGTTGCAGCAAGTGATGAGAAACATGCCGGGGGACCTGGATGCGGCCGTGCTGCTGGTACAGCACATGCCGCCCGGATTCACCCGGTCGTTGGCGGAACGGCTGAACGACATATCCCCCCTCGACGTGCAGGAGGCAACTGGAGGGGAGACCCTGTCGAGAGGTAGGGCCATAATGGCCCCGGGTGGGTTTCACATGACGTTCGAGGAGGACCGCAGGATCATCCTAACGACAGATCCACCGAGGCACGGCGTCCGGCCCGCCGTGGACGTGACGATGGAGGCCGCGGTTTCGGTGTTTCGGTCCAATTGCGTGGGCGTCATCCTCACAGGGATGGGCTTCGATGGTTCCAAAGGCTGCTCCGCCATTAAAGCCGGCGGCGGGCGGGTGATCGCGGAGCATGAGTCGACGTGCGTGGTTTACGGGATGCCGAGGGCGGTTGTGGAGATGGGTTACGCCGATACCGTCGTTCCAATCGGCGATGTGGCGCGGGCCGTCGAAGTCGAAGTCGCGGGGTTGGGACGGAGGAGGTGCAAGGCGGTATGATATCGCAGGATCCGGCATTGTCTCTGCTGCGCCGCAGGGTGATGGATGTCACGGGGATCGACATAGGCTGCTACAAGCAGCAACAGATGGAGCGAAGGCTCCGGGCGCTGCTCGATAGATCCAGGGTGGAAAGCTACTACGAGTACGCCAAGATGATCGAGAACGATCCCGAAAAAGCGCGCGAGCTGTGGGACTTCATTACCATCAACGTAACGGAGTTCTTCCGAAATCCGGATAGGTACAGGGATCTACAGGAAAAGATCCTGCCCACGTTGTATGCAGGGAAGCCCCTTAACGTCTGGAGCGCCGGGTGCGCCCACGGGGCGGAGCCGTATTCGCTCGCCATCGTCCTCCACGAGACGGGGGCTGCCGCCCACAGGATCTTGGCGACGGACATAGACAGGAGGGTCCTCGACCGGGCCAGGGCGGGCGTATACGAAGAAAATGACCTGAAAAACGTCCCGCCTGAACGCATGAGGTATTTCGTGAAGGGGGATAACGGGAAATACGTCGTCGCGGACAGCATCAAGAAGCACGTCGCGTTCACCTATCACGATCTCCTCAGCGACGGCTATCCCGGCGACCTGGATATGGTGGTTTGCAGAAACGTAGTCATCTATTTCACTGAGGAGGCCAAAGAGCGTGTGTTCAGGGGTTTTGCCGCTGCGCTACGGCCCGGCGGGATCCTATTCGTCGGCGAAACGGAAACCGTTTTCAATCCGAGAATAATCGGGTTCGAGCCCGTGACACCGTTCTTCTATAGGCGCGTGCAATAGGGGGGAACACCATGAGTGTGGTAGAACGAGAACTGAACCCGGAAGGAAAACCGGTCGCAAGCACCGCCCGCAGAGGAGGCTCGGGAGTGATAAAGGCGACATTCGTGAACCCATTCATTCACGCCGGT
>JAHDPS010000297.1 GCA_018434225.1 Bacillota bacterium | reverse complement strand
TGGTGGACTTGCCCTCCACGGGCCCCGGGCTCGTGACGAGGATCATCCTCATGTTCTGGCCGATATCAGCGAACCTCAGCGAGGTCCTCAGGGCCCTGAACGCCTCGGACGTGGGCGAGCGCGGATGAGTCTTCGTTATGAGCCTGTCTTTGGGGTGCCGGCCGTTACTGTTCCATATCATCCCTCTAGCCATAAGTTATCGCCCCTACTCGATGACCGGAATATTGCCCAGGGTGGGCAATCCCAGGTGCTTTCTCACGTCATCCGGATTCTTCATCGTGTTGTCCAGATACTCGAGCACGAACACCAGGCCGATCGCAAGGAACGCGCCGAGCACTCCGGCCACGGCCATGTTCAGCTTCTTGTTCGGCTTCACGGGCGTGGTGGGAATCAGAGCCGGCGACACGACCGATATGTTGGCCTCGCCAAGGTTCAGCGACCTGGCCATCTGGGCCTGCAGGATGCGATCGGACAGCACTCTGTGAGTTTCCTCGATCTGCGACACCTGCTTTTCCATCTGCTCGTATTGCGTCTTTCTATCGACGAGCTGATTCTGGTACTTCTCGGCCTCCGCCATCAGCTCGCCTACGCGCGCCTCCAGCGCGGCGACCCTTGCGGACTTCTCGGCGAATTCCACCTCTTTGGCATCGACGGTGCTCTCCAGTTGCGCCAACCTGACTTTGGCGCTATTGTCGTCCGTCATGGGAATACCGTTCAATTGGTTTTCTTTCTGCTCTCTGAAAGCCGCCAGTATTTCCCTCGCCTTCTCCAGTCCGGCGGAGACAAGCGCCTGTTCCGCTTCGGCGTTCATGAGCTGCTCGCGAAGCTTCGCGAGCATTTGGAATCGCGTGTCCACCTCGTTTTGCAGCATCTCTATGGCTGAAGATTCCGACTTCATCTTCTTCATCCTAATATTCGCCGCATCTAGATCTTTTTTGACCAACGCCATTTGCTCCTCGAGGAACTTGACCGATTTTCCCATTTGATCCTGGGAGTTTTTGGATATGAACTCCAAGAATTGGCGCGACAGTGTATTAGCAATCTCGGCGGCAAGCGCGCGGTCGGTGTTCGTGACCTTGACTTCAATCAGGTTGGTGTCCTTTATCACTCTGGCTTCCACCATCGAGGCGAGTTCCTTGGCCCCCAGCACATTCCTGTCGAATTTCATTGCAGCGGCGACCTGATCCAGAAAGTAGGGGCTCAACACCTGACCGACATATGTATTCAGGGTCATCTCGGGAAGCCTGGAAACCGCGCTGGCAACCGCCTCCACGCCTGTCTCCTCGCGCGTAGTCCGCTGCGTGGCCGGCTGACTGACCAGCATGGTCACCTTGGTCTCGTACACGGGCGGCAATACGAAGAACGAGACCACACCGGCAGTCAACACGCTCATGCTGGTAATCAGCACGACGACCCAGCGCCATTTCCTCAGTATCCCGACGTATTGTCTCAGGTCTATGGTATCCATCGGATCCACGATCTCAGGGATTTCCTGCAACACTGATACCCCCTCACCGTACCGTCGACCTTACTCATCTGTGCTCCGCTGTGCTCGTGTGCTCGATTGCGCGGGTAACTGCGCCCATCACCCCACGCGCCCATCACGCTATCGGGGAGCCATCCCCTATCAGCGGAGGCCTCCTCCCAGCCTCTTCAACTGGCTATACCTCGCGTTGAACACATCCCCGCCGAGGGTTGCTCTGGCCGAGTCAAGGACCCTCTTCGCCCTTGGAGCGTCCCCCGCGATCTCATATGAAAGGCCCAGCCACACCTGCGCGTCAGCCTTAATGGTCGCAATCTTCGTGGATTTCTCCAACAATCTCGCCGCCTCGGCATAGTCCCCGAGCAGATAGCAAGCCCGCCCGACTGCGTAGCACATTGCGGGGGTTTCAGCCGATCCCCGAAGGGACTCCGCCAATCTGGGGCCGGGATCGGGGTTCAGCGCCTCCGCGGCCGCCGGTATGATTTGCCGGCAGGTTGCGGCATACTCCCGTCCCGCCGCAATGTCCCCCTTGTCCAGCGCTCTC
>JAHDPS010000207.1 GCA_018434225.1 Bacillota bacterium | reverse complement strand
GGGCATCCTCGTCGCTCCGCCGACGAGAATCACCTCATCGAGCTGCTGCGCGGTAAGATTCGCGTCCGAAAGGGCCTGGTTGAACGGTCCGACGCACCTATCCGTGAGATCGGTCGTTATCTCCTCGAACTTCTGCCTCGTGATCTTGATCTCCAGGTGCTTGGGGCCGGTCTGGTCGGCTGTTATGAACGGTAAACTAACGTTCGTTTCGAACACCTGCGACAGTTCGATCTTGGCCTTCTCCGAGGCCTCGATCAGGCGTTGCAGGGCCTGCCTGTCCTTGCGCAGATCGATGCCCTGATCGCGCATGAACTGGTCCGCCAGATAACGGACTATGCGCTGATCGTAATCGTCCCCGCCGAGGTGTGTGTCACCGGAGGTGGATTTCACCTGGAACAGGCCATTATAACGCACCTTGAGCACGGATACGTCGAACGTCCCGCCTCCCAGGTCCCACACCAGTATGGTCTGATCCTTCTTTTTCTCGGCGCCATAGGCCAGCGAAGCCGCAGTCGGTTCGTTGATGATGCGCAACACCTCGAGACCGGCGATCTGCCCCGCGTCCTTCGTCGCCTGGCGCTGGGAGTCATTGAAGTAGGCCGGCACTGTGATAACGGCCCGCGTTATGGTTTCGCCGAGGTATTTCTCGGCGTCCTCTTTCATCTTCCGGAGGATCATGGCGGAAATCTCTTCGGGGCTCATATCCTTATTCACGGCGGGAATATGCACCCTGGCTTCATTGTTGCCCCCCGCCGTGACGCGGTACGGGACGCCTTTTCGCTCCTCAGCGACCTCTTCGTACCTGCGCCCCACGAAACGCTTGATCGAGAAGACCGTGTTCTCGGGATTGAGTACCGCTTGCCTTCGCGCAAGCTGGCCCACCAACTTCTCGCCAGTCCTGCTAAAAGCCACGACCGACGGAGTTAGTCGCGACCCTTCGGTGTTTATTATCACGGTCGGCTTACCCGCCTCCATCACGGCAATGACGGAGTTGGTGGTGCCAAGGTCTATTCCCACGACTTTGCTCATAGAGCCACCTCCACACTGATACCGCATTTTGGGGCAATGCCGGGCTGTCTACAATGCCAGTGGACGTCGTCCGCGCGGGTCACTCCTTGCCGGCGCCGGACCCTACAGTCTCTCTTCCTTGCGCGACGGGCCTCTCGGAGGGGTTTGGCCGGTGTTCCATCTCCAGAATAGCCTTGACGCCGGCTATGTTTATGCCTCGCTCCCTGACGAGAAAGCACACGTGCCTTAATAGAGCCATCTCGTTCTGGCTGTATAGCCTGGCGTTCGCATCCGTGCGCGCGGGCTCGAGAATTCCTTCCCTCTCGAGCTGCCGGAGAGCCTGGGGGGTCACCCCCAGGAGGCGGGCTGCGACGCTGATGGTGTAAACCGGCTCATCAGGCCCGTGGAGTCCGAACAAGTCCACTACCACATCACTCCCTTGCCGCAGCTTTCCATCCAATAACAAACTATATTATTAATATGATGCAGTCAAGGATCTTATTAACGTGCAGACATTAATTCTATCCAATTCCGATAAGTTACTTGAAGCAGGCGGGGGAAACCGCCAACTGCCCGTCACGATATCTCGCGAAGCGCCTGGCCGGATATTATCACCTTCATTATCTCGTTGGTGCCCTCGTATATCTCGGTGACCTTCGCGTCCCTCAAGTAGCGCTCCACTTTGAATTCCCTCATGTAGCCGTAGCCGCCGTGGATCTGGATCGCGTCGGCGCAGTGCCGCACAGCCATGGACGAGGCGAACATCTTGGCCATCGCGGCCTCCTTCGCGCATCTCATGCTCTGAGCGTGCATCCAGGCCGCCTTCTGGTACAGATTCCTGGACGCCTCGATATCGGTGGCCATGTCGGCCAACATGAACTGGATGGCCTGAAAACCGGATATCGGCTGGTTGAACTGGACCCTCCGCTTAGCGTATCCGGCCGCGGCCTCCAGGGCGGCCTGCGCGATGCCCGTAGCCTGCGCGGCGACGCCTATCCGCCCCGCTTCCAGCGATGTCATTGCCACCTTGAACCCTTCCCCCTCTTCGCCCAGAAGGTTCTCCCTTGGGACGATGCAGCCATCCAAGAATATCTCCGCGGCGGACGACGCGCGAAGGCCCATCTTGTCCTCGACCCTCCCTGGCTTGAATCCGGGGAACCCCTTCTCCACTATGAACGCGCTGATACCCTTGACGCCCTTCGTCTTGTCGGTGATGGCGAATATGACGATAGCGCCCGCCGTGTTGCCGTTGGTGATGAAGCACTTCCGGCCGTCCAGGACGTAGTGATCCCCCTTCAAGGTCGCGACTGTCTGGAGGGATCCAGCGTCCGACCCAGCTCCAGGCTCGGTCAGGGCGAAGGCCCCCAGCGCCTCGCCGGAGGCGAGCGCGGGCAGGTACTTCCGCTTCTGCTCGTCCGTTCCGAATTTGAGGATTGATTCGGAGCACAGGCTGCAGTGGACCTCGTACATGAGGGCCGTGGAGGCGCAGCCCCTCGCTATCTCCTCTATCACCAGGGCGAGCGCCAGCGAATCGGCTCCAAGGCCACCGTACTCCTCCGGGACATGCAGCCCGAAGTACCCGAGGCCGGCGAGGTCCCTCGCGTTTTCCCATGGGAATTCCCCGGAAATATCCAGGGCGGACGCTCTCGGCTCAATCTGCCTTTCAACCAGGTCTCGGGCCGCTCTCCTGATACTCTCGTGCTCCCCGCCAAGGACAAAATCCAACTCTAGCGCCTCCCCGCGAGCCAAATTGTATTATTCTCCAGGGCGAGCCGGGTCCGCGTTCGACCATCGCGTCGCGGACAATCCCCCGGCTTACAGGTAATACCCGAGTTGATGTAGCTCGAGGCTCACGTCGGCATGGTTGACCCTCACGTCGTCGGGTGCCTTGAGCCTGACGGGTGCGAAATTGACAAAGAGTTTGATTCCGGTCTTCACGACCCTGTCCAGGACCTCCTGAGCTACTGGAGCGGGCACAGTGAGTAACGCGATCTTGATGTCCATCTCCTTAACCCTGGCTTCGAGGTCGTCCAGATGATCGACGCGAAGCCCCCCGACGCATTGGCCGACCTTAATCGGGTCGACGTCGAAAAGCGCCGCCACTCGGAACGCGTCCGCCCCCTCGCCGCGCCGCCCCGACGGGTTTCTGGTCAAATACCGCGCGAACGCGGATCCCAGTTCGCCGACGCCGACGATGGTGATGTTCGACGGTTTATCCACCTTCAGGATGTGTATGAGCTGCCTCTTAAGGTGACGAACGGGGTACCCCACGCCCTGCTTCCCGAACTCGCCGAACATATCAAGATCCTTACGGACCTGCGCGGGCGTGACTCCGGCAAGTTCCCCCAGCTCGCTCGATGATATGTACTGGCCGAGATAGTACTCGCGTTCTTCGAGAAGCCTGAGATAGGTGGCCAGTCTCCTTATCACCACATCCGGCGTTTTTGTCGTCCGCATCTCGTTTCACCCCATTCTCAGCATCCGTCGTTCCGCTAGTCCCCGGGCGTGGGGCGTCTGGGATTCAACAAGGCCCGAATGTTCGCTTCGAGCGGCTTCATTTTCCCGGAGACGATGCCCACCAGGGTACCGGTGGGAACCGCGAAAAACAGCAATACTGGCAGGTAGAATACAATACCGGGCTGTCGCGTGACGAGGGCGGCCACTGCGAGCTGAGTAAGGTTGTGCGTGACGGCGCCGACGATGCTTATCCCAACCGGGCCGAGCCCGCTGGATGCCAAAGCGCCCATGACGGCCGTACTGGCCAGCCCCGCCGATACGCTCATCGCGAAACCGACTCCAAGAAACGTGCCGCTAACGAGGCTCCCTATCAGCGACCTGAGGAGGGTTACCACGAGGGCGGCGGATGCCCCGTGGGTGAATATGACGTGCAGCCCAACGATATTCGCCAACCCCAGTTTCGCGCCCGGGAACAGGTACGGCACAGGCAGCCAGGCCTCGACGGTGTGCAGGACGACCGCAAGCGCCGTAAGTATGGACAGGTAGACCAGCGTGAACGCTCCGTTCGCCCTCAACGCGGTTCCACCCTCAGGATGATCCGGTTGGGTATACATACAATGACCTGCCCCGCCCGCGACACCCACCCCGTTCTAACACACACCTTGTCGGGACAATCCGACGAGACCATTCTCACCCTGCCGCCCGAAATCTCGAAAGTACTCTTCCCGATCGCCCCCTGGACGGTCCTAGTCACGGGCTCCGCGCCCGGATCGAGCGGCCACCGCTCCGCGTCGGAGCCATTCACGTTAACGACGACGACTCCCCCCCGGTGCCTGCCGACATAGCCGAGCGCCAGCCAGACAGCGGCCGCCACGAACAACACGACGAGAGCGATCCTCCGATCCGTCAATTCACATCCCGCTCCACAACCATCTCATCGAGGATGACGAGCAGGTCCCCCCTGCTCACACGCCCGCTCCTCAATACCCTGGCAAAAATGCCCTCTTGCGGCATCACACAACGACCAACTTTTCGGAATATCTCGCACCCCGCGTGGCATTCCTTCCCTATCTGCGTTACCTCCAGCACGC
Organism: Bacillota bacterium; assembly: GCA_018434225.1. GTDB lineage: Bacteria > Bacillota > Sulfobacillia > JABLXB01 > JABLXB01 > SM1-B181. Next base: position 1,038 of record JAHDPS010000207.1, on the reverse strand, counting down.
CTTCTCCCGCCTTCAGACGCGTCCCGACGGGGAGCGTCCACACATCCAGGCCCTCCACAGTAAGGTTCTCCGCAAAATCGCCGGGTCCCACATCGAGATCCTCGGACCGCATCTTCTCTATGCTGCTCACCGACAACAGGCTGACCTGGCGGTGCCAGTCGCCGCCATGCGCGTCACCTTCCAGGCCGAATCCCTCCTTAAGTACACCGGAGCCAATGTCGGCCTTTTTCATCCCTCTTGATTCACTACTACAAACAGCCACGATGCGTCCAAGCATGATTTCGCCCCCGCAGTCTCGAAATACCACTACGCACAATGATAGCATGTCCGCCGGGGTGGTTGCATGCTATCTCCGAATAGCGTTTCTCCGAATAGCGCGCGCCGAGGCGGACAAATCTATGCCGGGGGGTATCGCATTGAGGGCTGTAGTGGATAAGGACCTATGCATCGGTTGCGGTTTGTGCCCGGAGGTATGTCCTGACGTATTCCAGATGGGAGACGACGATAAGGCCCACGTTAGGGACGACGCCGATTATAGTGCCGGCTGCGCCCAGGAGGCCGCCGATTCTTGCCCCGCCGGCGCGATCGCGGTGGAGTAGACCATGCCAGCCGGCGATTGCTAGTCTGGGGATCGGCAATAATGGGTTCGAGGCCTACGGTGCGGGGAATCCGATGTTGGAGAGGAACACGTCCCGAAACGAACAAATCGCGGACAACTCGACGTGTTCAGCTGTCGAGGCCAGGCGGATAGCCTCATCCCTGGCCTCCTCCGACAGGAGGAACAGTTGCGCTCCCGTTCCCGCCGCGTTGCCCAGGGCGATGATCCGCGAAGCGCCTACGCGGGGGAGCAGTCCGAGACCCACGGCATCCTCGGGCGAGATGTGATTGCCGAAGGCGCCGGCGAGGAATATGGCCTCCACATGCTCGACGCCGATGCCGGCTTTTTCCATCAGCAGGTCGATGCCCGTCCTGATGGCGGCCTTGCCCAGCTGTAGTTGCCTCACGTCCTTCTGGGTCAACCTGATGGGCATGCCCGCT